>NZ_JBICIT010000023.1:0-32975 GCF_043102245.1 Pseudomonas sp. zbq_18
TGGGTGAAAGTGCTCAGATCGCTGAAGTTGAACAGCTCACCGAGGTCGAGAAGCGATTGTTCGAAGGACATAAAAAATCCGATGCCAGGGGACTGACATCGGATTTTCGGGGAGCCCGGCTTTGGACGAAATGCTTAAGTGAACAGCATTACGCTCGATGAGCGGCCTTTTTGTTTCTCCCTCTCCCCTGGGGAGAGGGGGACAAGCAGTCAGGCGAACTTGGAGAAATCCGGCTTGCGCCGCTGCATAAAGGCCGACAGCGCCTCGATGGCCTCTGGCGAACGCAGACGCTGGCCGAACAGCTCGCCCTCCTCCTCGATCACCTTGCGCAACTCTTCGCGCCCGGGCGCGCGCATCAGTCGCTTGCTGACGGCCACCGCCGAGGGCGCCAGCTCAAGGAAGCGCCGGGCCATTTCCTGCGCCTTGGCCAGGGCACTCGGTCCGTCTTCCAGCGCAGCACTGGCGATACCCCATTCGGCTGCCTGGGCGCCGGTGAAAGGTTCACCGAGCAGCAACACTTCAGCAGCGCGGGCCTGACCGAGCAGACGCGGCAGAAGCAGACTGGAGCCGAACTCCGGGCACAGGCCGAGATTGACGAAAGGAGTGCGCAGCTTGGCGTCGCGACTGACGTAAACCAGATCACAATGCAGCAGCAACGTGGTGCCGATACCCACCGCCGGGCCGGCCACGGCCGCCACCACAGGCTTGCTGAAATCGAACAGCGCGCGCATGAACTGGAACACCGGGCTGTCCATGCCGGTAGGCGGCGCCTGAAGAAAATCGGCCACGTCGTTGCCACTGGTAAAGCACTCAGCACCGCCGGTGATCAGCACCGTACGCACGCCGGGGTCCTGATCGGCCGCATCCAGCACTTCGGCCATCTGGCTGTACATGGCACGGGTCAGGGCATTCATCTTGTCCGGACGATTCAGGCGCAGGGTCAGCAGGCCAGCGTCGCGCTCGACCAGTAGGTGTTCGCTCATGGCAATTCCTCGGGCAGGCCTCGCGCCACCAGAGGGTCAGGCGTGGGGCAGGAAAATATCGGCCAGCACCTGGTTGCGTGGCACGCCGAGAAGATAGAGGCGGCGTGCGAAGGCTTCCACGCTGGCGGGAGAGCCGCAGAGTAAGGCGATGGTCTGGCGCGAAACAAGCCGTAGATCCGCCAAAGCCGCCGCCGGCTCGGTCGCCACCAGCAGCTCTACCTGCAGGTTGGCGTGCTGCGCGGCCAGTTCCCGCAGGGCTTCAGCCAGATAGTGCTCGCCGGCGTCATGGGCCAGGTGAATAAGGCGGATCGGCCCCTGGTGATGCTGGCGCAGCGCTTCGCGCAGCACGCCCCACAGCGGCGCCAGACCGGTGCCGGCGGCCAGCAGCCAGAGTGGGCGCTCCTGCCAGTCCGGGTCATAGTGCAGAGCGCCGCCGCGCAGTTCACCCAAGCGCAGGCTGTCGCCTGGGTGCAGTTGGCGCGCGCGATCGCTGAAGGCTCCCGGCTGGCGGCAGTCGAGGTGAAATTCCAGCCAGGACTCCTCGCCCGGCAGGCTGGCCAGGGAATAGGGCCGCGCGATGCCCTGGTCATTCCACAGCACCAGGTGCTGGCCCGCCGCATAGCGCAGCGGGCGTTCGGGCAACAGGCGCAGACGCAGCACAGTCGGGCTCGGCCAATCGAGCGCCTGCACCTGGGCCGGCAGACCATCGCGGGACGGGTCGAACAGCTGCACGTCCAGGTCATCGACCACCCGGCACTGGCAGGCCAGGCGCCAACCCTGCTCGCGAAGCGAATCAGCCAAGGCATCGGGCTGCGCATCCAGCACATCGCCTCGCACGCAACGCACCAGGCAGGCATGGCAGCGACCGGAACGACAGCTGTAAGGCACACGCAGCCCCACGCCATTCAGGCTATCGAGCAGGTTGCTGCCGGCAGGCACGAGCCAGGTCTGGCCGGACGCGGTGATCTCAGGCACCCGTGCCCTCCCAGGCCGCATTGCAGCGGTTGCGCCCGCCGCGCTTGGCCCGGTACAGCGCCTGGTCAGCCCGCTGCAAGGCCTCGTCGAGGTCGTCCCCCTCACTCAGCAGGGTCATGCCGGCGGACAGGCTGAGATTGTGCACCTGCACACCCAGTGGTTCAGCGCGGGCGAAGGCTTCGCGCAGACGTTCGCAGCAGGTAGTGAACTGATCGGCATCGGTATTCGGTAACAGCAGTACGAATTCTTCACCGCCATAACGGGCGAGCACATCACCGTCACGCAGGCAGGCCCGGGCCACCGCCGCAAAGGTCTGCAGGACACGGTCACCAGCGGCATGCCCATGCACATCGTTGATCCGCTTGAAGTGATCCAGATCGATCAGTGCCAGGCCATGCTGACGACCATGTCCGAGCGCGCCCAGTTCGCGCAGGGCCAGGCGCAGGAAGTGACGGCGATTGTACAGGCCAGTCAGTTCGTCGGTGGCCACCAGGTCTTCGAGCTGGCGCATCATGCCGCGCAGGGTGTCCTGGTGCGCCTGCAGCGCATAGCGGCGTTGCCGCATGCGCTGGCGCAGGGCCTGCACATAGCTGGCAAACAGACTGAGCCAGATCAGCGCGATCAACAGGGCACTGCTCTGCAGCAACGCCTGCTCCGGCTCAGCCAGGCGCAGCTGATAAGCCTCCCACAGGTTGAGCCCGGCAAAGGCAAAGAACGCAACCGCCGCGCAACGCACGAATACTGGAGGGCGAAGCTGGAACACGCCGAACATCAGGATGATGAGGTAGAACATCAGCAGGCTGCCCCGCGCATCAGAAAGCTGCGCCAGCAACAGGGTGTGCAACCCCAGGCCCACCAGAATTTGTGCCTCGGTCAGGCTGGGATCACGAAAGCGTAGATTGATGCCACTGCGAAACAGGCTGTAGAAGGTCAACTGACTGAATATCACCAGCCCGGTGCAGTAAAGGGCAAAGAGGCTTCCGCCTGGATATTGGCCCACCCAGTTGGCTACCCAGATCAGCAAAACCACCAGGGCATAGGTGGCTACCGCCATGCCAAAGCGCTTCAGCAACAAGCTTTGCAGGCTTCTTTTGGCAACCCCCGAACTGCTTGTACTCATGGGTTCCGTCCCGTACTGGCACCTTGCCCAACTCTAACGCCGTGATCACAAAATTGATAGCACGGCTCCATCGCCCTGATTAGACCAATCGCCAGCCAACGCGTGTGACCAGCCAGCAGCGGCGCGGTATACTGCGCCGCCTTTTTGTGGCAGGTCATCCTTTGGCAGCCACCCCACAGGCCTTCGCGGGACGACAGATAACTCGTTCCTGACCGTTTTTGCCGTTGCGCCGGGTCGTGGTCCGGCGCTTCCTTATAGATGTTCCCTGATAGAGGAGCGCCCCATGACCGTGATCAAACAGGACGACCTGATCCAGAGCGTCGCCGACGCCCTGCAATTCATCTCCTACTACCACCCCGTCGACTTCATCCAGGCCATGCACGAGGCCTACCTGAAGGAAGAGTCGCCAGCCGCCAAGGACTCCATGGCGCAGATCCTGATCAACTCGCGCATGTGTGCCACAGGCCACCGCCCGATCTGCCAGGACACCGGCATCGTCACCGTATTCATCAAGGTCGGCATGGACGTGCGCTGGGACGGCGCCACCATGAGCGTCGACGACATGATCAACGAGGGCGTGCGCCGCGCCTACAACCTGCCGGAAAACGTCCTGCGCGCCTCGATCCTGGCCGACCCGGCCGGCGCCCGCAAGAACACCAAGGACAACACCCCGGCGGTGATCCACTATTCCATCGTCCCCGGCGACAAGGTGGAAGTGGACGTCGCGGCCAAGGGCGGCGGCTCCGAAAACAAGTCGAAGATGGCCATGCTCAACCCGTCCGACTCCATCGTCGACTGGGTACTCAAGACCGTGCCGACCATGGGCGCCGGCTGGTGCCCGCCAGGCATGCTCGGTATCGGCATCGGCGGCACCGCCGAGAAGGCTGCGGTCATGGCCAAGGAAGTGCTGATGGAGCACATCGACATCCATGAACTGCAGGCCCGCGGCCCGCAGAACCGCATTGAGGAGCTGCGCCTGGAGCTGTTCGAGAAGGTCAACCAACTGGGCATCGGCGCCCAGGGCCTCGGTGGCCTGACCACCGTGCTCGACGTCAAGATCATGGACTACCCGACCCACGCCGCCTCGCTGCCGGTTTGCATGATCCCCAACTGCGCCGCCACCCGCCACGCCCACTTCGTGCTCGACGGCTCCGGCCCAGCCTCGCTGGAAGCACCGGATCTGGACGCCTACCCGGACATCGTCTGGGAGGCCGGCCCGAGCGCGCGCCGCGTCAACCTCGACAGCATCACCCCGGAAGAGGTGCAGAGCTGGAAACCGGGCGAGACCATCCTGCTCAACGGCAAGATGCTCACTGGCCGCGACGCCGCGCACAAGCGCATGGTCGACATGCTGAACAAGGGCGAAGAGCTGCCGGTAGACCTGAAAGGTCGCTTCATCTACTACGTCGGCCCGGTCGATCCGGTCGGTGACGAAGTCGTCGGCCCAGCCGGCCCGACCACCGCCACGCGCATGGACAAGTTCACCCGCCAGATCCTGGAAAGCACCGGCCTGCTGGGCATGATCGGCAAGTCCGAACGCGGCCCCATCGCCATCGAGGCGATCAAGGACAACAAGGCCGTGTACCTGATGGCCGTGGGCGGCGCCGCCTACCTGGTCGCCCAGGCGATCAAGAAGTCCAAGGTGCTGGCCTTCGCCGAACTGGGCATGGAAGCGATCTACGAGTTCGAAGTGAAGGACATGCCGGTCACCGTCGCGGTCGACACCAACGGTGAGTCGGTGCACATCACCGGCCCGGCGATCTGGAACAAGAAGATCGCCGAAAGCCTGGCGGTGGAAGTGAAGTAAGCGCCCCTGGCGCCAAACAAAGGCCCGGCTCACTGCCGGGCCTTTGCGTTTCAGGTATCCAGATGCCCGCTGATGAACTGCTGCAAGCGGCTATGCAGCAATGGCCCGGTATTACCCAAGCGTGCAATGGCCGAGCCTGCCAGCTCCTCCTCGATCAGGTCGCAGACATCCCCCGCCAGCGCCAGGGGACAGTCCAGAGACAGGGCGAAGCGCTTGAGTTGTGCGAGCCACTCTTCGCTCGGCGGGCGATTGGAAAACAGCACCATGGCCTGCGGATGGAGCTTGCCGCCAACCAGCGCCAGCTCCGCCAGTGGAAGACCCGGACCGAATACCTGCACGCCGACATCCTCGCCGCCGAGCAGCACCCCCGTCACCAACAGCTCCAACTCATGACAATGCCCGCCCAGCGCCGTCAACACCACGCGCGCCGGCTGCTCGTCCGCCTGCAAAAACGTCAACGCCTGCGTGCGCAAGAAAGCATCGAGCAGCAGCCATTCACCCGCATGCCCGGGCTCATCGCGACGCAGCAGCAACTCGCGCCACAACGGCATGCAGATATCCTGAAACACCTGCGCCTTGCTATGCCGCACGCATACCTGCTGGAACAGTCGCGTCAGTGCAGCCGCATCGAAGGCGACCAGCGCAGCACGAAAGCGCGACCGATATTCACCCCAAGCATCCCCATGCCCCACGACAACCGGCGCCGGCCGCACAGCCTGGCTGCGCTCAAGCAGTTTGCCTACCTTGCTGACCGCCACGCCACGCTCGATCCAGGCCTGGATATTGCGCACCGTCTCGATATCAGCAGCCGAATAGAGTCGATGACCACTGTCGGTACGAGTGGGTTGGATCAACCCGTAGCGCCGCTCCCAGGCCCGCAGGGTGACCGAGTTGACCCCCGTGGCACGCGATACCTCGCGAATAGGGAACAGAGTGGCGTTGGTCTCAGCACGAGCAGCTTCAGTCATGGCCAGCAGAATCAATAAATGAAGATGGGCCGAGTGTACTCCGCTACGCACGCGACCTGAACCGCCGCATGGCCACGCGGCACGCACCCGCATGATGCAAAGGCAGGGTCCATGACGAAATACAGAGGCCAATAGCCGTAGACACTGGCTTATTCCAGGAAAACGGGAATAATCCTTGCTTGTTCTGTCATGCGCCGCCATTACCCCGGCGACGCATCATGCGCAAGCCCTATCCGGGCAGCGCCAGTCACACTGGAGATACACAATGTCCCCCGTCACCATGCTGGTGGCACGCCGCGTCCCACGCGAGTGCCTGCAGGAATTCCGTCTATGGCTACACGAAGGCCAGCAACTGGCCGCCGACTTCCCTGGCTATCTCGGCTCAGGCGTGTTGGCCCCGCCACCCGATGACGATGAACACCAGATTGTCTTCCGCTTCGCCGATGAAAAAACCCTCGGTGCCTGGGAGCACTCCGCCTCGCGTCGCGCCTGGCTCAAGCGTGGCGCTGGCCTGTTTGCCCAACCCCATGAGCACCGGGCCCAGGGCCTGGATACCTGGTTCGGCAGCGCCCTGCGCCGCCCGCCACGCTGGAAGCAAAGCGTGGCCATCTGGCTCGCGTTCTTTCCGGTATCTCTGGTTTTCAACCTGCTGTTTGGTGGCTGGCTGGCCGAGCTACCGCTAGTGCTGCGGGTACTGCTAGGCACCCTGGCCCTGACGCCGCTGATGACCTACTGGTTCATTCCCCTTTCCACGCGCCTGCTGGAACCCTGGTTACAAGCAAAGCCACAAGAGCAGAAACAGCCGCTCGAGATACGCTGAGCAGGCTCACCATGGCGCCTCCGGGGTAGCAATGCGTGCCCCGGTCGGGAATACTCTGCCTGACCCTGCGCATGGCGCAGCGGCTTATATTCCCCTGCCGTAAGTTCAGCACGACCATGACGACGCACTCCCCCATCCTAGTGACAGGTGCCAACAAACGCGGCGGCCTGGCCATCTGTAAGGCGCTGGTCGCACAAGGCCAGCCCGTAGTCGCCATCTATCGCAACACCCCAGGCGAACTGACCAGCCTGACCAATGTGGACATGCTCAAAGCCGACCTCAGCCAACGCGACAGCCGCGACGCTCTGATCGACAGCATCAAGACCCGCTATACGGCGCTGCGCGGCATCATTCACAACGCCTCGCTGTGGCTGGATGACTCACTCGACAACCTGAACCAGATGTTGCAAGTGCATGTCGAGGCCCCCTATCAGTTGAATGAAGCCCTGACCCCCCTGCTGCAAGGCGTCGAGCGGGCGGACATCATTCATGTCTGTGACGACACCGCCACCCAAGGCACCAAGAACCATATCGCCTACGCCGCCAGCAAGGCCGCCCTGCTCAATCTGACCCTCTCCTTCGCCGAGAAGCTCGCCCCTAGGATTCGCGTCAACGCCATCTCTCCGGGTCTGCTGATGCTCAAGGAAGGCAGCGACGCCGAATATCAGAGCAAGACCCTGCGCAAAGCCCTCCTGGAGATCGAGCCAGGCAACACCCCCCTGGTGGATGCCGTGCTCTATCTCTTGCACAGCACCTACAACACCGGCAACAACATCGTCATCAACGGCGGCCGCCACCTGAAACGCCAGACCAGCAAATAAGGAAGTACCCGCATGGAGCTCAAGCAGGCCATGGAGATCGTCGAGTTCGTCTGCACACTGGCCACCGGCCTGGCCAGCATCGTGATTCCGGTCATCCTCTATCGTTCGCAGAAACAGAAAGCCACGCTGGACTACATCAAGGCCGGACGCGACTCCTGGATTCAGATAGACCTTGGCCTGATGGGCAGACCGGAGCTGTTACGCCAGGCCGACAGCATCCTTGCACCTGATAGCGCAGGCGCCAGCGACGACGAGCGGCAGAAGACCTGGATCGCGCTGATGATCCTCAACGTGGCCTTTTCCGACTTCATCGGTTTGAAGTACGGCTACCACGAGCAGGAGGAAAAGAAGATGCTCGACAACTTCATCAAAACCCTGATGCGCGACGAACTCACTTTCAAGCTCAGCCAGCAGGCTTACAATGAAGCCTTCCGCGCCGCCTGCCGGAAAGCCCGGCAGCAGATCCTCAACGAAGAGCTCATCCCGGCTCCACGAACCCAACCCATCGAATGCCTGTCATGAACGACCAACAACGCCTCGAACTGGAAGCCGCCGCCTTCCGCAGCCTGGTTCAACACCTGCGCTCGCGACCCGACGTGCAGAACATTGACCTGATGAACCTCGCCGGCTTCTGCCGCAACTGCCTGTCCAAATGGTACAAGGCCGCCGCCGATGAACACGGCTTGGCAGTCGATATGGATCAGGCCCGCGAAGAGATCTACGGCATGCCCTATGCCGAATGGAAAGCCCGCTACCAGAAAGAAGCCAGCGCCGAGCAGCAGGCCGCCTTCGCCAAAGGAAACCAGCACTGATGAACCTGCAAGACTTCCGTGCCCGCCTGCACAATGACCAGTTCGAGTTCGCCGAAACCCTGGCCTTTGTCGCCGAGCACTATGACTATCAGCCCAGCGCCTTCCGCAACGGCGATGTCGCCAACGCCGCCGGCCAGAACGAAGGCTCCTGCAAGACGCTGAGCCTGGCCCTGCTCGAAGGCTTCAGCCTGGAAGAAACCTTGCGTGCCTTCGGCGAGCACTATCGCGCTGTACTGGCCACGCCAGACGGCAGCGACCATGCCAATATCCGGGCGCTACAGAGCTGCGGCCTGAGTGGTGTCCAGTTCGAACAACCCGCACTGCAACGCAAGTCCTGACACTGCGCAACAAACTGCTCAATTATCAGCTTTGGCTGACAGACAGGCTCTGACCACGCTCGTACACTTGCCCCACCAAGCGCCAGCAGGAAGCTGGCGCGGTTCTATCCATGGAGCGCAAGGATGCAACAGAACCTGGTCTGGAAGCCCTGGATCGCCCCTGGGGTCGAGCACCTCAGCCTGGCCATCACCCAAGACGGCGTGCATGCCAGCAGCCATCTGATCCAAAGCATTCGCGGCAACAGCATGGCCGCGACCTACGTTCTCAGATACGACGAACGCTGGCGTTTTCGCAGCTTATGGCTAAAGGCTGACAACCTCGGACAACGCAGCCTCACCCTGCACCGCGACATCCGCGGCCGCTGGTTCGTCGATGGTCGCCTACGTGAAGACCTGGGTGAGTGTCAGCAGATCATGCTCTCCTCCTCACCGTTCACTCACACCCCCATACTGCGTCGCAGCGCCCTGCCCACCGGCGATAGCGAGCGATTCTGCGTGGCCTATGTCGACCTCCTGAGCCTGCGTGTCGAAGCTCGCCAGCAGCGCTACCTCTGCCAGCAACGCCAGAGCAGCCATAGCGTCTACCTGTGCGAATCGGAGGGACACGAAAGCATCGAACTGACACTCGATGACGGGGGCTTACTGGTACAAGCCATCGGGGAATTCATCCGGGTGCGCCAGGATATTCTGCGTCAGGCAGAGAGCGCCTGAGCCCAGCCCACTACCGCAGAACAGCCCAGATGAACACACGAAGCAGCTTTTAAGGAACTGGACGCCATCACCACCATGGCCTTGTCATACAGCCATGGCGGCTATCGCAGCGATGCCTCAGAGACCATCCTTTTCCAGATGATCGAAGTCCACCGTTTCGCCAGGCTTTGCACCCAGTTTTTCGCGGATATCGTTGAACATCTTGTCGAACTCATCGTGACTGCGCATCACCAATGAATGATTGGTCGGCAGGCCGTGCTTGGCAGCCACCCGCGAAGCGACGCTGGCAAAGTTAAAGGCGGTATCACGGTGCAGTTCGAACTCGTCCGTGAAAGCCTTGCCGGCAATCTGGCCCTCCATACGAAAGTGCAGCATCGGCCCTTCCTTCGGATCGCGCCGCACTTCGTAATAGAGATCTACCGTGTAATCAATCTGGCCAGGCAGACTGGCTCTGTGCAAATGCCCCGGTTCGAACATAGTGGCTCTCCTGGCTGGTCGGAAAGCTCAGTCTAGACCAGCCGTATCGAGCGCAACTGATCTGGATCAGTGCATCGTCGCACCAGTGGAGCGCTCCTGAATAAGCACCCAGGGCGACACCACCACGGCCCACAGTTCAGGATCGCGCTGCAGGTAGTCCTCAGCCTGCGATTCAGCCACCTTGAGCACCTGCCCGGACTGCAGCCAGGCACCCACCTTGCCACCATCGTCCTCGGCCACGGCCTGCGCGACCTCCACCAGATCAAGCCCTGGGGCGACCTGCAACAACTGGCCCCGCGCGAAGAACGGCTGGAGTTCCTGCCATGAAATCCTGGCCGTCTCACCCAGTAACTTGGCATAGAGGGTGCTTGTTTGCTCTGTCATATCTTGCCCTGTGTAGAAAGCACACGTTTGCTGGGGGCGCATGATAGCGCCCACCCTGCCTCAGGCAAGATCAGCTCGAATATCCCTCCGCAGAAGGACCCATGAGTCACTGAAAAACAGCGCCGTTATTCTGTACGTTTATTTCAATTAAGCGACACCCACCCAAAATGCCTCGAACTACGCGCTTTCCAAGCCGCGAAACTGAGTTCTACACTGTGCCGGTACAGTTGCCGGGGGGCATGGCCGAGGTATCGCATTCGGTCCTGCAGCTTTTGGCCGCATGGATTACAAGAACGAACAACACCTATAAGAGTGGAGCACTATGAAACAGGCTACCAAGCAAGTGACCAAACTGTTCGCCGCCATGGCTCTGGCCGGCGCCGCCAGCTATTCGATGGCCGCTGACACCATCAAGATCGCCCTGGCAGGCCCGGTAACCGGCGCTGTGGCCCAGTACGGCGAAATGCAGTTCATCGGTGCCGAAATGGCCATCGAGCAGATCAACAAGGCCGGCGGGGTGAACGGTGCGATGCTCGAAGGCGTCAAGTACGACGACGCCTGCGATCCGAAACAAGCCGTGGCCGTAGCCAACAAGATCGTCAACGACGAAGTGAAATACGTCGTTGGCCACCTCTGCTCCAGCTCCACTCAGCCGGCGTCCGACATCTACGAAGACGAAGGCATTCTGATGATTACCGCGGCCTCCACCAGCCCGGACATTACCGCTCGCGGTTACCAGCTGGTATTCCGCACCATCGGTCTGGACAGCCTGCAGGGTCCGACTGCCGGCAACTTCATCGCTGACCACGTCAAGCCGCAAACCGTTGCCGTCGTTCACGACAAGCAGCAGTACGGCGAAGGCATCGCCACCGCAGTCAAGCAGACCCTGGAAGGCAAAGGCACCAAGGTTGCCGTGTTCGAAGGCATCAATGCCGGCGACAAGGACTTCTCCTCGCTGATCTCCAAGCTCAAGCAAGCCAACGTCGACTTCGTCTACTACGGCGGCTACCACCCGGAACTCGGTCTGCTGCTGCGTCAGTCCGCCGAGAAAGGCCTGAAAGCCAAGTTCATGGGCCCGGAAGGCGTGGGTAACAAGGAAATCTCCGCCATTGCCGGCCCGGCCTCCGAAGGCCTGCTGGTGACCCTGCCGAAGTCCTTCGACCAGGATCCGAAGAACCAGGCGCTGGTTGAAGCCTTCAAGGCCAAGAACCAGGACCCGAGCGGCCCGTTCGTATTCCCGGCCTACGCCGCCGTGCAGGTCATGGCTGAAGGCATGAAGAAAGCCGGCAGCACCGACACCGACAAGGTCGCCGAAGCCCTGCGCGCCAACAGCTTCGACACCCCGACCGGCACCCTGGCCTTCGATGAGAAGGGTGACCTGAAGGACTTCAGCTTCGTGGTCTACGAGTGGCACCAGGACGGTTCCAAGACCGAAGCCAAGTAAGCGTCCCGCCTGAACCCAAAGCCCACTGCGCGAGCAGTGGGCTTTGTTTTATCGAGTTTTCCGGCCATCCGTTGCGTCACAAGCGCCGCTTTACGGAACGTGCCGAGGAGTTAGGTAATGCCTGAGCTCTATCACTACCTGCAACAGCTGGTTAACGGTCTGACCGTTGGCAGCACCTATGCCCTGATCGCCATCGGCTACACCATGGTCTACGGCATCATCGGCATGATCAACTTCGCCCACGGCGAGGTGTACATGATTGGCTCGTACGTGGCCTTCATCGTCATCGCCGGGCTGACCATGATGGGCTTAGACAGCCTGCCTATCCTGATCATTGGCGCCTTCGCGGCCAGCATCATCGTCGCCAGTGCCTACGGCTACAGCATCGAACGGGTGGCCTACCGGCCGCTGCGCGGCAGCAACCGCCTGATCCCGCTGATCTCGGCCATCGGCATGTCGATCTTCCTGCAGAACGAGATCCTGCTGGCCCAGGATTCGAAAGACAAAGCCATTCCCAACCTGATCCCCGGCAACCTGGTGTTCGGCGAGAGCACCATGAACGGCGTGGTGATCTCCTACATGCAGATCCTGATCTTCGTCGTCACCTTCCTGGTGATGTACGGCCTGACCCTGTTCATCTCCAAGTCCCGCCTGGGCCGCGCCTGCCGCGCCTGCGCCGAGGACATCCGCATGGCCAACCTGCTGGGCATCAACACCAACAACATCATCGCCCTGACCTTCGTCATCGGCGCCACCCTGGCCGCCGTCGCGGCGGTGCTGCTGGGCCTGCAATATGGCGTGATCAACCCGCACATCGGCTTCCTCGCCGGCATCAAGGCGTTCACCGCCGCCGTGCTCGGTGGCATCGGTAGCATCCCCGGCGCCATGCTTGGCGGCCTGGTACTCGGTGTGGCGGAAGCCTTCGGTGCCGACCTGTTCGGTGACCAGTACAAGGACGTCGTCGCCTTCAGCCTGCTGGTGCTGGTGCTGCTGTTCCGTCCGACCGGCATCCTCGGCCGTCCGGAGGTCGAGAAAGTATGAACAGCAAGAACCTCAAGACCGCCTTCTTCAGCGCCCTGCTGGTGCTGGCCGTGGCCTATCCGGTACTCGGCCTGAAACTGACCACCGTCGGCATCAAACTGGAAGTGCACGGCGCCAGCCCTGCCGCCCTGTGGACCATCGCCGGCTGCGCCATCGCCATGTTCTTCTGGCAACTGTTCCGCGACCAGCTGAGCAGCGCCTGGGCCAGCGCGCCGAAACTGCCAGGCATGCCGAGCCAGGCCAGCAACTTCCTCACCCTGCCCTCGACCCAGCGCTGGGTCATCCTCGGCCTGATCGTGGTCGCCCTGGCCTGGCCGTTCTTCGGCAGCCGCGGCGCGGTGGATATCGCCACCCTGATCCTGATCTACGTGATGCTCGGCCTCGGCCTGAACATCGTGGTCGGCCTGGCCGGCCTGCTGGATCTAGGGTACGTCGGCTTCTACGCCGTGGGTGCCTACAGCTACGCGCTGCTGTCGCACTACTACGGCCTGGGCTTCTGGGTGTGCCTGCCGATCGCCGGCCTGATGGCAGCGTTCTTCGGCTTCATCCTCGGCTTCCCGGTGCTGCGCCTGCGCGGTGACTACCTGGCCATCGTGACCCTCGGTTTCGGCGAGATCATCCGCATCCTGCTGCGTAACCTGACCGAGCTGACCGGCGGCCCCAACGGCATCAGCAACATCGACAAGCCGACCCTGTTCGGTCTGTCGTTCGAGCGCCGTGCGGCCGAAGGCATGCAGACCTTCCACGAGTACTTTGGCGTCGCCTACAACTCGGTGAACAAGGTGATCTTCCTCTACCTGATCGCCCTGCTGCTGGTGCTGCTGACCCTGTTCGTGATCAACCGCCTGCTGCGCATGCCGATCGGCCGCGCCTGGGAAGCCCTGCGCGAAGACGAAATCGCCTGCCGCGCGCTGGGCATGAACCCCACCGTGATCAAGCTCTCCGCCTTCACCCTGGGCGCCGCCTTCGCCGGTTTCGCCGGCAGCTTCTTCGCCGCGCGCCAGGGGCTGGTCACGCCGGAGTCGTTCACCTTCATCGAGTCGGCGATCATCCTCGCCATCGTCGTGCTGGGCGGCATGGGCTCGCAGCTCGGCATCATCCTCGCCGCCGTGGTGATGATCCTGCTGCCGGAACTCATGCGTGAGTTCAGCGAGTACCGCATGTTGATGTTCGGCGCCCTGATGGTGCTGATGATGGTCTGGCGTCCGCAGGGCCTGTTGCCCATGCAGCGTCCCCACCTGGAGTTGAAACCATGAGCCGCCCGATTCTTGAAGTCAGCGGGCTGACCATGCGCTTCGGCGGCCTGCTGGCCGTCAACAATGTCGCCCTGAGCGTGCAGCCCAAGCAAGTCGTGTCCATGATCGGCCCCAACGGCGCCGGCAAGACCACCGTGTTCAACTGCCTGACCGGCTTCTACCAACCCACCAGCGGGGAAATCCTGCTGGATGGCGAACCGGTACAGAAGCTGCCCGGCCACAAGATCGCCCACAAGGGCGTGGTGCGTACCTTCCAGAACGTTCGCCTGTTCAAGGAAATGACGGCGGTGGAAAACCTGCTGGTCGCCCAGCATCGCCACCTCAATACCAACTTCCTTGCAGGGTTGTTCAAAACCCCGGGCTTTCGCCGCAGCGAAAAGGAAGCGATGGAGTACGCCGCGCACTGGCTGGACGTGGTCAACCTGACCGACGTGGCCAACCGCCCAGCCGGCACCCTGGCCTACGGCCAGCAACGCCGCCTGGAAATTGCCCGCTGCATGATGACGCGCCCGCGCATCCTCATGCTCGACGAGCCGGCCGCCGGCCTCAACCCCAAGGAAACCGAGGACCTCAAGCAGCTGATCGGCATGCTGCGTAATGACCACAACGTGACCGTGCTGCTGATCGAGCACGACATGCACCTGGTCATGAGCATTTCCGACCACATCTATGTGATCAACCAGGGCACACCCCTGGCGGACGGCACGCCGGAAGAAATCCGCAACAACCCGGACGTGATCAAAGCCTATCTGGGGGAGGCGTAAGCATGCTGAGTTTCAACAACGTCTCTACCTTCTACGGCAAGATCCAGGCCCTGCACGACGTCAGCATCGAGGTCGAAAAGGGTGAAATCGTCACCCTGATCGGCGCCAACGGCGCCGGCAAGTCGACCCTGCTGATGACCCTGTGCGGCTCGCCGCGCGCGGCCAGTGGCAGCATCCGCTACATGGGCGAGGAACTGGTCGGCCAGGAATCCTGCGACATCATGCGCAAGAGCATCGCCGTCGTGCCTGAAGGCCGCCGCGTGTTCGCCCGCCTGACCGTCGAGGAAAACCTGGCCATGGGCGGCTTCTTCGGCACCAAGGAAAGCAACCAGGAGCAGCTGGACAAGGTGCTGCACCTGTTCCCGCGCCTGAAGGAGCGCTTCGAGCAGCGCGCCGGCACCATGTCCGGCGGCGAACAGCAGATGCTTGCCATCGGCCGCGCGCTGATGAGCAAGCCGCAGCTGCTGCTGCTCGACGAGCCGTCCCTGGGCCTGGCGCCGATCATCATCCAGCAGATCTTCGACATCATCGAACAGCTGCGTAAGGATGGTGTGACCGTGTTCCTGGTCGAGCAGAACGCCAACCAGGCGCTCAAGCTGGCCGACCGCGCCTATGTACTGGAGAACGGTCGGATCGTCATGCAGGGCACCGGCGAGGCACTGCTCACCGACCCGAAAGTCCGCGACGCCTACCTCGGCGGCTGATAATCGTGCCGCGAAGCAAAACGGCCCCTCGCGGGCCGTTTTCATTTACCACCTGACGGAAGGCCGGCACGCGTGGCCTTGAGCCATTAGAATCGCCGCCTTCTTTTCTGCGCCTGTCATCACCCGACAGGCCTCCGGAAACCGGCAGCCGTAACCCGGCCTGCCGCCCAGTGCAGCCGCTCATAAGCCGCTGCGCCGAATCACAGGAACCATCACCCATGATCCTCAACCCTCTCGTACAGCTGCTCGGGCGCACCAGCCTGGTTCTGCAGATCGCCATCGGCCTGGTCGCCGGTATCGCCCTCGCCCTGCTCTTCCCCCAGGCCACCGATGAGGTCGGCTTCCTCGGCACCCTCTTCATTTCCGCCCTGAAGGCGGTGGCGCCGGTGCTGGTGTTCATCCTGGTTGCCTCGGCCATCGCCAACCACAAGCCGGGCCAGCCCACCCATATCCGCCCGATCCTGCTGCTGTATGTGGTCGGGACCCTGGCCGCGGCGATGGTCGCGGTGGTCGCCAGCAGCCTGTGGCCCTCGACCCTGGTTCTGCAGGATGCCGCCACTGGCACCACCCCGCCCGGCGGCATCGCCGAAGTGCTCAAGACCCTGGCGCTGAACGTAGTGGACAACCCTGTCAACGCCCTGCTACGCGGCAACTTCGTCGGCATCCTGGCCTGGGCCATCGGTCTCGGCATCGCCGTGCGCCACGGCAGCGACACCACCCGTGCGATCTTCGCCGACCTGGCCCATGGCGTGACCCTGATCGTGCGAGTGGTGATCCGCTGCGCGCCGCTGGGCATCTTCGGCCTGGTCGCCGTCACCTTCGCCGACGCCGGCCTCAAGGCCCTGGCCGGCTATGCCCACCTGCTTGCGGTGCTGGTCGGCTGCATGCTGTTCGTCGCCCTGGTGGTCAACCCGCTGATCGTGTTCAGCCAGATCCGCCGCAACCCCTACCCGCTGGTGTTCACCTGCCTGCGCGAAAGCGGCCTGACCGCCTTCTTCACCCGCAGCTCGGCGGCCAACGTACCGGTCAACCTGCAACTGGCCGAGCGCCTGGGCCTGCATGAAGACACCTACTCGGTGTCCATCCCGCTGGGCGCCACCATCAACATGGCCGGCGCCGCCATCACCATCAGCGTGCTGACCCTGGCCGCCGTACACACCCAGGGCATCGTCGTGGACATCCCCACCGCGCTGCTGCTGTGCGTGATTTCGGCAGTCTGCGCCTGCGGCGCCTCGGGCGTGGCCGGTGGCTCGCTGCTGCTGATTCCCCTTGCCTGCGGCCTGTTCGGCATCCCCAGCGAAGTCGCCATGCAGGTGGTCGCCATCGGCTTCATCATCGGCATCCTGCAGGACAGTGCGGAAACCGCACTGAACTCCTCCACCGACGTGCTGTTCACCGCCGCGGCCTGCCTGGCGCGGGACAAGGACTGAGTAACGGCCCGCGAAGAAAGCCGCCCATGTGGCGGCTTTCTTTTGTGCCGAATTCGGGTTATCTAAAGGGTTGCTCAAGGATGGAGCCACTCACATGTTCATCGCCCATGCCCCCTCCGGCTACCTGCTCGGCGCGCTAGCGCAACGGCTGAAACACTCGTCACTCGCCCCCCGCACACTCATGCTCGCCTGTCTGGCAGGTGCAACGGCGCCCGATCTGGACCTGCTCTATTTCTATCTGGTAGATGACCGGCAAACCCATCATCACCAGTACTTCAGCCACTGGCCGCTGCTGTGGCTCGGTCTGGTCGCTCTGAATGCCGCCTGGCTGAGTGTCAGGCGACGCAGCGTCTGCGCTCAGACGGGCCTGGCGTTCGCCCTGGGCGGCGTGCTGCACATGCTGCTGGACAGTTTCGTTGGTGATGTCTGGTGGCTGGCGCCTTTCCATGACCAGGCCTACGCACTGTTCAGCGTTCCGGCACGCTACAAGCCCTGGTGGCTGAGCTTCGTACTGCACTGGAGCTTTGCCATAGAACTGCTGATCTGCCTGGCCGCGACCGTGGTTTACCTGCATCGGCACCCGTCCGCACTGGAAAAGCGCCCATGCCCTCCCTCTGCCTAGCCACCGCGCAAAGCATTTCCACACCAGGCAGTCTGGCCGCCAATATCGAACGCCACTGTAGCTTCGTCGAAAGGGCCGCCAGCGCCCCATTACAACGGCTGCTCCCCGAACTCTCGCTAAGCTGCTACGAGCCCGGTCTGGTCGCAGGGCGCGTGATCGAGCCTGCCGATGAGAGCCAGGTGCCCTTGCGCGAACTGGCGCGCTATTACGGCACGGTGCTGGTATCGGGCGCGCCGCTCTGGCACAAAACCAACTTTGCCCAGTGAACAAGGACAGTCCGATGCCTGCAAACGACCCCATTCTTCTCGGCGCCTACTGGTTCGACCTGGACGGCATCCGCCAGCGCCATGCCGACGGCGCCGATGCCAACGCCCTGGACGAGAATGGCCATACGCCGCTGACCGAAGCCATCGCCGGTGGCACGGGCTATCCGAAAGTGGTCAAGCTGCTGCTGGAGCTGGGCGCCGACCCCGACCGCGCAGATGGCGAGGGACTCACGCCCTGGCAGGCCTGCCTGATGCGGCGCCACGACCGCGTGGTAGAGAATGAATACCGTAAGATTCGCGCGTTGCTGGAGGCGGCTGGCGCCGACCGTGGCGGCGAGGTGCTGTTCGATCTGGAAGACCAAGCCGCTGCCGGCGACCTGCAAGCGGTAAAGACCCTGCTGGACGGCGGATGCCCACTGGAGGGGCCACACGCCTCGCCCATTGGCGCCGCCCTGCACAACGGCCACACGGCGGTCGTCGAACTGTTGCTGCAACGCGGCGCCAACGTCGAGGGATCGGGCGCCGCCGTGCACGACATGACCCTGCTGATGAGCGCCGCCAACCACGGACAACTGGACATCCTTGAGCTGCTGGTGCGTCACGGTGCCGACGTTTGCCGCGCCATCGACGGCGCCGACGGTTGCATGACTGCCGCCTGGTACGCACGTCAGGCCGGGCACCATGCAGCCGCCGACTGGCTGGCGGCCCAGCATCCAGGCGCCGAGCGCAAGCCGATCCCCCAGGCGGCGCTGAATGGTGGGCCCAAGGCCAAGTTCCTCGACCTCTACCGTCACTACACCCATGGCGCGAACTACGGCCTGGACACCGAGGCCATCGTCAAACGCCTGCAACGCTGGGACAAGGAGCATGGCATCCACCTCCTCGACGTGGGCACGGACCGCTTCACCCTGCAGTTCGAGCGCCTGCCCGATGATGCGGCCAAGCTGACCAAGGAGATCGCCAAGTTCTGCCCGGATGCACTCGACGGTTTTGCCGCCCTGACTGAGAAGAGCGAGCAGCTGGAGGCACTGCCGCCCGACACGCGCGAGCTGTTGCAGGGCCTGCGGCCTGACGACAAGCATTTCGCCCTCAAGGCCCTGCAGCGCTGGCTGCAGACCCACAAGGCGGTGCAACTGTGGTGGGACTGATGCGCAGAGGATGCTTCGCCGCACTGATGCTCATGCTCGGCAGCTCTGCCTACGCCGGCTGCGGCGAAGGCCGTGGCACCTGTTACGACTACAAGGCCGGTGAGCTCAAGGGCCAAGGTGAATGTGCCGTGACCACCTGCGCCGCCACCGACCAGTACTTCTTTACCCACTGGGACTGGGACAACTGCTGGTCAACGGCAAGCCCGGTTACAGCCTGGCCCTGCCCTAGAAGGACGAGAAGATGGTCTGCTACGCCGTGGCCGAGAGCGACGAGCTGCTGTGCAACGACTCGGGCAATTACTGATCGGCGTAGCACACGGGGGAACTGGGCGGCCCGCGCCGCTCCAGTTCCTCTTCGAGAAACTCGGCCAGCACCTGGGCGTTGTTGAAACGCTCCTCGCGGGCGGCGAACAGCAGGGTCAGGTTGCCCCGCTCGGCCAGGGCCAGAAGTCCCTGCCAATGTTCGGGATGCGCCGCCAGCTCGGCGCGATACAGTAGGCGAAACTCGTCGAACAACGCCGGATCGTGGCAGAAGCCCTTGCGCAAGGTGTCCGAGGGCGCGACGTCCTTGAGCCAGGCCTGCAGTGCCAGGCTGTCCTTCCTGCAGCCGCGTGGCCACAGGCGATCCACCAGAACCCGCGTACCGTCATCCGCAGCCACGGGCGCATAGACCCGCTTGCAGCGAATCACGCCTCAGGCCTCGTCGGGCTCATCTTCATCATCGCTGTTGTCCGCGCCAATGGCGCCCAGGCAGACCACCTCGTGCTCGGCATCGGCGCCAGCGACCCGCCAGCTGTCTGCAGTCTCGCCCGCGCGTGCCGCCGCCACTGCGGCAGCGGTGAATTGCCAGACGCGCCGCGTACGGCCATCCATGCACTCCACGGTCAATTGCAACTGCTCATCACTGGCCTGCTCATCCAGCTCGAACTGCCAGGCATGCAGGCCATCGATCAACAGCATGTCGGCGCCTTGCAGGGCAGCCAGAAAGGTCGGGGTATCGCTCATGGGGAGTCCATCCAGAAAATCAGGTGTGCATGATACGTCAGCCTCGGCGCGGTAGTTCCAGCGTAGCGCGCAGCCCCCCAGCGGCCAGGTTGCTCAGGCGAATGGCGCCGCCATGCTGCTCGGCAATACGCCTGACGATGGCCAGGCCCAACCCCGCACCCTGGTGGTTGTTGCGACTGTGGAAACGCTCGAATACCCGCTGCAGATCCTCCTCGGCAATGCCCGGCCCTTGATCCTCGACCTGCAACGCCACCCGCTCTCCCTCACCACTGAGCACTACACGCACCCGGCCGCCGGCCGGCGAGAAGTTCACCGCATTGGCCACCAGGTTCTGCAGGGCAATACCGACGGTGGCGGCATCGGCGGCGAGGTGGAAGTCGCCCTCGCCCACTTCCAGTGACAGCTCAAGACCCTGGCGCAGCACCCAGGGGGTCAACTCGGCCAGGGTCTCGCGCACCAGAGCCTGCAGATCGACCTGGGCCCGCTCGGGCTTGCCCAGCATCGGTTCGATCCGCGCCATGGTCAGCAATTGGTTGACCACGCGCGTGGCCCGGTCGATGCCGCCGATCAGATAGTGCAGCGACTGACGGCGCTCGTCGTCATCCTGCGCCTGGGTAGCGTTCTGTGCATGCACCTTGAGCACGGCCAGGGGCGTGCGCAGCTCATGGGCAGCGTCGGCGATAAAGCGCCGCTCCCGCTCCAGTACCAGGTCGATCTGCGCCAACAGACGATTGAGCGCCGCCTGCATCGGGGCCAGCTCGCTGGGCAGCGGGTCGAGTTGCAGCGGCTCCAGGCTGTCGGCATGACGGCCACGGATGACCTCGGCCATGTTGCGCAGTGGCGCCAGGCCCCAGCCGATCGCCCACCAGAGCAGCGCCGCCAGCACCAGGCTGCCAAGCAGGTTGGGATAAAGGGTGTGGCGCACGATGCTGTCGATCAGTTCCTGACGCACGTCATCGCGCTCGCCGGTCCAGATCAGCAGACCACGCAGCGGGTCCTTGAGCAGGAACCCGCGCCATTGATGGCGGCCCAGGTCAAAGGTCGAGTAGCCCTCGGCAACCGGCGGTGTATCGAGTGGCGGCGCCGCGGCGCTGCGTACCAGCACCTCGCCGGCCGGGCTCCACACCTGAAAGGCCAGCTTGCTCTCGTAGGGGTGGCCCGGCATGCGCTGGCCGGCATGCTCCAGCGCGGCATTGAAGGCGGCGTAGAGGCTGTCACGCTCACTGTCCTGCACCGGCACGCGCATCACGCCCTGGAGCATGCGCGCGGTATGCGCCAACTGCGCGTCATAGACCTCCTCGATCTCGTGGGCGCTGTCGAAGTAGTTGAACAGGGTCACCAGCAAGGTGCCGAGCAGCATCAGCCCCAGTACCAGCACCAGGGTGCGGCGGCGGATGGAGCTCATGGCTGCTCCTCGACCAGGTAGCCGACCCCGCGCACGGTGCGGATCAGGCTGCTGAACAGCTTCTTGCGCAGATGATGGATATGCACCTCCAGCGTGTTGCTCTCGGCCTCTTCGTCCCAGCCGTAGAGGGACTGGGCCAGGCGCTCGCGGGTCAGCACCTTGCCCGGTTGTGACAGCAGTTCGTGCAACAGCAGGTATTCCTTGGGCGTCATGGGTACGGGCTTGCCCAAGTAGCTGACCTGCTGACTGGCCGGATCAAGACAGATGCCGGCGTGCTCGATCAGCACCTGGGCACGCCCGGCGCTACGGCGCAGCAGCGCGCGCAGGCGGGCCTTGAGTTCGTCCAGGTCGAACGGTTTGACCAGATAATCGTCGGCGCCGGCATCCAGGCCGGCGATGCGGTCTTCGGTGGCATCGCGCGCGGTGAGAATCAGCACCGGCAAGGCCGAGCCGCTGCCACGCAATTGGCGCAGCACCTGGATGCCATCCAGGCGCGGCAAGCCGAGGTCGAGCACCAACAGGTCGAATTCCTCGCTGAGCAGCGCGTGGACGGCACTGGCACCGTCCTGCAGCCAGTCCACCGTATAACCTTCCTGGCGCAGGCCCAGGCGCAAACCTTCGCCCAGGGCCTTGTCGTCCTCGACCAGCAATAAACGCATCGCAGCTCCTTAGTTGAGCTTGTTGTCCACGGCCTTCAGCAGCTCGCTGATCTCACCCTGACGGCCCTTGTCGGCCAGCTCTCGGCCCTCACGCGGCGGTGCCTGGCGGGCTTTTTCCAACGCCTCGCGCGCCTGCGCATACTGCCCCTGACGGAACAGATGGTCACCCCAGAAGTAAAGACTGTCGATGCCATTGGGGTTGATCTGCAGCGCCTGTTTGAGCAGTTGCCCGGCCTTGTCCTCGTCGCCAAAGCCGATGGGCCAGCCCGGTACCCGGTCATACAGGGTACCCAGGCTGGTGTAGGCCGAGCCGTTGAGCGCCTTGGGGTCGAGGGCCAGGGCCTTTTCCAGATAGCGCTTGGCGTCCTTGACCTTGCCCAGCGCGCCCAGGCCACCTTCGGCGCCGGCCCAGCTGCTGGTGACGATGCCATGCCAGATCCAGGCTTCGGCGGCAGTGGGTTGCGCCTGGGTGAAGGCCGCAGTTTCCGCCGCCAGTGCTTCGAAGGCCTTGGGACGCTGCTCTTCAGGCGTCGCGTACTGAATCTGCGCCCAACGTTCCTGCACCTGCTGCAGACGTTGACTGCCAACCTCATCCAGCGCCCAGACCGGCAGGCTTAAACAGAGTGCAGTGATAAGGGCAAACAACTTGTTCATGCTCAAATCTCCTTCTTGCTGAATTGGCGAATGGTCGGCAACTGCTTGCGCAAGGCGCGATCCACCAGGCCAGGCAACATGCCGTTGAGGCGGACGAAAAATTTCTCCGGCCAGCCGAGATAAAGTTCGCTGCGGTCGGCCGTAATCGCCGCCAGCACTTCGCCAGCCACCTGCTGCGGGCTGTCCGTGGCGACCTTGAGCGCCGAATTGAGCGCTTCGGCCGGGCCGCTGTTCATCGCCGTGCGGGTGGCCCGTGGCGCCACGTACAGCACGCCGACACCGGTGTCGGCCAGCTCGCGGCGCAGTGCCTCGGAAAAACCGCGCACGGCAAACTTGCTGGCGCAGTAGGTGGCGTAACCGGCATAGCCGATCGAGCCGTAGGTGGAGCCGACGTTGACCAGCAACGCCTGGTGCTGCTGACGCAGCAGAGGCAGGAGGGCGCGGGTCAGCTGCACGGTGGCGACCAGATTGATGTTGAGCATCTCGGCAATCTGCTCATCGTCGAGCTGTTCAAGCATGGCGAAGCGATTGATCCCGGCGGCGTTGATCAGCAGGTTCAGCCCGCCCATCTCACGGGCGGCTTCCAGCACGGCCTTGCGCCCGATAGCGCTGGCCAGATCCGCCTCGACCCAGAGCAACTGCTGTGGGTAACGCTTAGCCAAGTCATCCAGGGCCTCACCACGCCGCGCCACGGCGATCAACCTCGCACCACCGGCACACAGCTGTTCAGCCAGGGCCAGGCCGATGCCGCCGCTGGCCCCGGTGAGTACGGCACGGCACTCAGGCAAGCGCATGCTGCACCTCGCTGACCCGCGGCAGGCCACGGAACATGTCGGCATACAGGCGATACACCACCTGGCTGACATGAATGACGGCCGCCTTGTCCTCGTCGCGTTCGAGCTGGTTCATCAGGTTGCGGTAATGCTGCATGTGGCCGATATCCAGCGAGCCATGGGAGAACAGGTAGCTGAAGGCTTCCTTGGGCAAGGCCAGCGTTTGCTGGATGGTGCCGGCGGCCTGGGTGGCCAGGGCGATGCTGGTGCCCTCCAGCACGTTGACCATGCCGAACAGGCCGACCGGGTTGCCGCGGGCAATGGTGTCGTACAGGTAGCTGACCATCAGTTCGATGGCCTGGCTCGGCTGGCCGTTGCGCACCGCCTCGGCATCGCCACCACAGGCAGCAATGTCGTTGAGAATCCACTGCTCATGGCCGTACTCCTCGTCGATGTATTCGCACACGGCCTTGCGCAGCCACTCCATCTCCCGCGGCAGGCGCGCACCGCACGCCATCATCAGCGGCACGGTGTGGCGCACGTGGTAGTAGGCCTGGGTCAGGAAAGCGACATAGCCGTCCAGGCTGACCCGCCCGGCCAGGGCATCGCGGATCACCGGCACTGAAAACAGCGCATCGCGCTCGTTGTGGGTGGCGGTTTGCAGTTCATCGAAGAAACTCATGGGGCCTTACCTCAGACAGTCAGGGATTCACTAAAACGTTCGCCATAGCGCGCCAGGATGGCGTCGCGGCGCAGCCGGCCATTGGCCGTGAGCAGGCCATTGGCGGCTGTGAAGGGTTGCTCCAGGCGTAACCAGCGGCCGACCCGGGCGTAATCCGGCAACACCGCGTTGGCCTGCTGCACCGTGGTTTGCAACTGGGCATCGGTGCAGTTGGGATCAAGCGGCCAGAGCAGCGCGACGTTCTCCGCCAGGCTTTCGCCATGGACAAAGGCCTGGGCGATCACCCCGCGCTGGGTCAGTTCGGACTCGACCCACTCCGGGTTGACGTTGCGACCGAAGCTGGTGACGAACTGATGCTTCTTGCGCCCGCGCAGCTGCAGGTAGCCATCGGCGTCGAACTCACCGATATCGCCGGTCGCCCACCACTCGCTCTGGAACGCGGCCTCGCCGAGGTAGCCGAGCAGATGCGAGCCAGCCACCAGCACTTCGCCGTCCTCGGCCAGGCGCACGCGCACATGCGGCAGTGGCTTGCCCACCGTACCTGGGCGCACCGCGCCAGGGCGGTTCAGGCAGACCACCGAGGCGCACTCGGACAGGCCATAGCCTTCATAGACAGGCAGCCCGACCTTGGCGGCCCGTGCCAGCAAATCTGCAGATACCCGCGCACCGCCCACGGCGATAAAACGAAAGCCCCCCACCGGCATCAGACCGCGCTCGACCGCAATCACCAGGCCGAGCAACAGCTGCGGCACCAGAATCAGGCTCTGCGCACCGCGCATGGCCATCTGCCCGAACAGGCGAGGCCAATCGACAGCACTGGCACCACTGATGCCCAGCTCCTGCTGGCTGGGCAGGCTGAGCGTGGCTCCGGCCAGCAAAGCGGCGTAGATACCCAGGTTCTCCAGCAGCACCGCCAGCGGCAACACGGCCAGGTATTGCTGCGGCGCCGTCTCGCGGCTGGCCTGTTCCAGCTCGCGAGCCACCTTGAGCATGCTCTCGGCACTCAGGCACACCCCCTTGGGACTGCCGGTGGTACCCGAGGTGTAGGTGATCTTGGCCGTACCCTCGGGGATCGGTAGACGCCTGGCAGACACAGGAGCGCGCCAGAACAGCCCCTCCTGCTGAAAACCACAGGCCTGCAGTTCATCAGCCATGCGCGGCTCGACGAGCGCCAGAGTCGCCCCGCTCTGCTGCAGGCAGTGGGCCCGCTGACTGGCGCTGAAGAACGGCGGCAGAATCAGGCAAGCCACGCCGGCGAACAGTGCCGCCAGGTCCCACAGTACGACCTCTGGCCCATTGTCCAGAGCCAGCGCTACCACTTCGACCTGTTCGGTGCGCAATAGGGCCTCACGGCGCTGTACCTCTTCGAACAGGCGCTGGTAATCCAGGCGCTCAGTGTCGCCCCACAGGGCCAGGCGCTGCGGCTGGCTCTCGGCATGAGCCAGCAGGGTATTGCGCAGGAAACTCACTTCAGGCTGCATGGATATCCTCCGGGCAAGGCTGGAGAAATCCCAGGCGCTGCATCACGCCCTGCTCGCAGAGACGGCGATTGCCCAACTGGATATTGCCGGCGAAGACCTGCGGGTGCTGCTCGTAGTACTGGCCCCAGTCGTGGCGCTGCTCGCCCAGCAGGTTGGGGTCGGCCTCGCACAGGCGCATCGGCTCCAGGCCCAGGCGACGGAAGCTGTTGATCAGGGTCGGGGCGCCGGTAAACACCACCCACTGCAAGCCGCGATGGGCCAGCAGGCCGGTCATGGCAATGATGATCAGCCGCGCATTGCCAGGGCTGCTGGCCGCCAGATTGCCGACTTCGACGATCTCGCCACGCTGCACCGGACGTTCCGCCAGGCGCGCGATCACAGTCTGCGCCGGCACCTGCAGGTAGTGTTCGAGAAACAGGTTTTCTTCACGTGCCAAACGCACGCCGCACACCGCGGTCAGCTCACCGACAGGATTGCGCAGGCCGATCAGCTCCGGCATGAAGCGGCTGATACGCGCGCCATGGGCCTCGTTGAAGCGGGCCTGAACGAACGCCTCGAACCGCTCGCGTGACTCTGGGCTATCCGCCAGCCAGAGGCTGGACTGCTGCAGGGAATCGCTGCCGAAATACAGCGGAAAGGGGATGTTCCAGGGGTGTTGACTCATCGAACGCCCTCCACGGGGTTGACCATGGAGGGCAGTATCGGCAGTGAGTCTTAATGAATTCTGAAGCTAGAGAATCTCAGTGTTCCAGGCGGGCCAGACGTTCTTCCAGGGCCGCCACTCGGGCTTCAAGCTCGGCGAGGCGTGCATCATCCACCGCGCCACGAGCCGGGGCGTCAGCCTGGCGCGCGGCCAGCAGGGCTTCCAGATCCGCCGCCGCGCCCAGCTGGTGCATATAGCGATCCTCGCGCTGGCCGCTCTGCCGCGGCAGCAGCACCACCAGCTCACGACCGATCAGACGCTCCAGCTGGTGCTGCACCTCGGCGGTGTCTTCGAAGGCGTAGAGGCGATTACTGCGGGTGAGCAGTTCACTGAGCGTCTGCGGCCCCCGCAAAAACAGCAGGCCCAGCAGCGCTTGCTGGGGTTTGACCAGCTCCAGCGCCTTGTCCACCCGATGCTCCCAGCGATCAGCGCGGCCGCCCATCACCAACCGGGTAAAGCCGAGTCCTTCCAGAGCGCGCAGGGCCTGGCCGACCTGGCCTTCGGTGAGGTTCATCAACGGCTCGCGGCTGGTCTTCTGATTACAGGCCAGTACCAGGGCATTGAGGGTCAGCGGATAGGTTTCCGGGGTGGTGGCCTGCTTCTCGATCAGGCAGCCGAGAATGCGCACATCGATGGCACTGAGCGGCGCGCGCTCGGTCAGGGGTTCGCTGGTCATAGGGCTTTCCAGTCTGTGGATAGGGTTTCAGCCTGCCACGCCCAGGCGTGATTGGGAACTTGGCAGGCCGACTAGTCGGCAGCACTTACCACCTGGTTTCGCCCCTGACGCTTAGCCTGGTACAGCGCCTGATCGGCATCCTTGAGCCAATGATTGGCATCCAGCTGCATCGGGCTATACCCCGCCAGGCCGATGCTCAGGGTGATCTGCAATTGCGGCGCCAACTCGCTGCGCACCTCGGCCAGCTCCTGGCGCAGACGCTCCATCACATCGGCCGCCAGAACCGCAGGGGTGTTGGGCAGGATCACGCAGAACTCATCGCCGCCATAGCGTCCAGCCAGATCGTCTTCCCGCAGACTCAACGCCAGGCGCTCACTCAGCAGACGCAGCACGCTGTCGCCGACCAGATGGCCATGGCCATCGTTGATCGCCTTGAAGTGGTCCACATCGATCAGCGCCACGGTGGCGCGATGCTGCCCCTGCCGGCACTTGTCGAACTCGCGGTGCAACAGGTCCTTCCAGTGCCCGTGGCTGTAGAGCCGGGTCAGGCTGTCGGTGCGGCTGACCGCGCGTAGCGCCTGCTTGTGCTCGGCCAGCCTGATGCTCAGGCGATAACTGACCCAGCCCAGGGCCAGCGGGTAGAGCACCAACATTGGCAGGCAGGCGTAGAGCTGCAGCATGCTGGTTTCGGGATTGAAGGCCGGGCCGAAGGTCAGCAACCCCAGAAGCATGCCAACCAGCATGCTCAGGCAGCCCTTGAAGAAGAACCTGCCGCCACCGGCGGCGATATTGTTCATGGCCATCATGGCCAGGATGGTCACGCTCGGCAGTGCATTGAACTGCATGGCCGCCGCCCAGAAACCGCCGAAAACCGAGTCGATCAGCAGGTTGCGCCGTTCTGACTTGAACGGCGCTTTCGACATACGCGCCAGTAGGTAGGCCAGGTGCGGCCAGAGAAAGCCATTGAACACCAACAGCGCCCAGCCCCAGGGCTGCGGCTGCAACGGCCACAGGCCGGCAGCGACGCACATAAAGCCGACGCCCAGCCCGATGCTGCGCGGCAAGTAGATACGCTTGGCGAAGGAAAGGCCCGAACCGGTGCTTCTGTCCATGATCACATCCGGAGGAAATGCACTGAGAATGGGCGCCTGGCAGCGACTTTACAAGAAACGCGAAACACTCACCCTTGAGCAGCAGGCCGCCTGCGGGTAAGTTCGCCGCATGTCGCCAGGAGAGCTTCATGAATACCCGCCACCTGCTATTTGCCCTGCTGCCGTTATTTGCCGGCTGCCAGATGTTCAGCGTCTACAGCAACAAACCCGTCATCCCGCCGCAACGCCTGCAAGGGCAGCTGACCCAGAACGAGGGTCGCCTACTACTGGCTCCATGTGGCGAAACCCGCAGCATCGAAGTGGTCAATGACGGCAGCAGTGAGATCGTCCGCGAAGCCGCAGGCTTGTTTGCCGACGGCCACCGCGAGCTGTTCGTCGACCTGCTCGGCGATGTGACCGGCAGCAAGAGCCAGGGCGTGGACGGCGAGCTGCAGCCACGCCTGGTCTACCGCCTGCAAGGCGAAGGCCCGGGCTGCGGCGCACCAGGCTTCGAGCGTTTGCTATTGCTTGCCAGTGGCCATGAGCCGGATTGGAGCCTGGGCGTCAGTGGCAAAGGTCTGGTGCTGCAGCGCCTCGGCCAGGAGCCACTGGCGGTGCCCTACCTGGAAGAACAACTGCCGGAGGGCCGCTTCAATCTCAGCAGCGAAGCCAACGGCCAGAAGCTGGAGCTGTGGCTGGCACCCCAGCGCTGCACCGACAGCATGAGCGGCAGCGTGCAGCACCTCAGTGCCGAGTTGCGCCTCAATGGCGAAGTGCTGCGTGGCTGTGCCTACTTTGGCGGGGCCCGTCGCTAACCCGCAATACGCAGCTCCGAACCTGGCCGCCTATGCTGAAAGGCAAGACCAGACAGAAGGAAACTGCCATGTTGCGAATTGCCCTGAACGGATACGGGCGCATCGGTCGCGCCCTGCTCCGCGCCTTGTTCGAACGAGGGCTGGAAAACCAGATCCGCATCGAAGCCATCAACGAACTCGGTGATTTCACCACACTCGCCCACCTGACCCGGTTCGACTCGACCTTCGGCCGTTTTATCGGCCAGGTCGAGCTGCAAGATGACATCCTGCAAGTGCGTGGTCAGCCCATCCGCCTGAGCAACCAGAAAGACATCAGCCAGTTGCCCTGGAGGCAACTGGCCGTCGACGTGGTGGTCGATTGCACCGGCAAACTGAAGAAACGCGCCCTGGTCGAGCAGCATCTGAACGCTGGCGCCCCGCGCGTGCTGCTCTCGCACCCACTGGAAGCAGCCGACCTGACCGTGGTCTACGGCGTCAATCACCACCTGCTGGGCAACCAGCAGATCGTCTCCAACGCCTCCTGCACCACCAATTGCCTGGCCCCGTTAGCCCAGGCGCTACACACCACGGTCGGCATCCGCCAGGGGCTGATGACCACGGTGCACGCCTACACCAACGACCAGAACCTGCTGGACAAGACCCACAGTGATCTCTACCGGGCTCGTGCGGCGGCGGTGTCGATGATCCCCACCAGTACCGGCGCGGCCAAGACCATCGGCCTGGTGATACCGGAACTGACAGGACGCCTGGATGGCATGGCGGTACGGGTACCGACCAGCAATGTGTCGTTACTCGACCTGACCTTCACCAGCGAGCATCCCACCAACCGCGAGCAGATCAACGACATCCTGCAAAAAGCCGCGCGGCAGCTGCCGTTGGGCGTGATGGAATGCAACGAACTGCCGCTGGTGTCCAGCGACTTCAACGGCTACCCGGTATCCTGCGTAGTCGACCTCAACCATACCCGGGTAGAGGGTGACAACCTGGTCAAGGTGCTGGCCTGGTACGACAACGAGTGGGCCTTCGCTAATCGCATGCTGGATGTGCTGCTGGCCTGGCTCAAGGCCTGAAGGAGAGATGCGGACGGGAGCCAGTAATTCGGGCCGATATCAGATTAGGTGAGCCTCATCGTCGCCCAACAGGCCACTCAAGCCCTCTATTTCGGCCCGGGTCACCGCCCGCTGATCCAGCTTGCGCCGGGCAGCTTCAGGGAGATCGGTATAGCGAATAACACCTTTGCTCACCAGAGCAGTGACCACGTCCTCCAGCACCCGGACCAACTCCAGGTCAGAATCCTTGAGGCTGGCCAGGCGCTCCCTGACCTCTTCCCGAGCCGCGATCCACCGATGCAGCTCATCACTCTCCACCGCAAGCGTTTCGTTCATGCCTTCGAACGGGTCATGTTCCACCCGCAACAACCGCCCCTCCGCGTCCCGCTGCACGTACACCATGTGACCTCCCTCCGGGCATGAAAAAGCCCGCTACCCGGTTAAGGGTAGCGGGCTGAGCATAATTACACCGGCGCCAACTATGGAAAGATCAATCTGACCAACCTTGTGCGATTAGTCAGACTGTATCGACCTTGAGAGTACCATCGCCCAACATGCTCTGAATCAGCGCTGATTCATTTCCAACGGCATGGCCATAGCTGGCATAGAGGTTCACATCCTGTAGCACTATGGTCAGCTCATTGGAGACTGAAGGATCGGCCACAGAGGTTTCACTGACCTTGATCACGGTATCCAAAGCAGCGCCTCCCGATACGCTGGCCAAGGAGATATCAAGGAAGTTCAGCAGGTTACCTATACCACCGGTAGTGTTCTCGCCGCTCAGCAACTGCGACAAGTCAAGGCTATCGCCATTGGCATTACCGTTGTAGTTGTGAATGAAGTTGAGGATGGTATCGGTACTTCCTCCTGCATCACCGGCCTGCCAGATGAAGGTATCCTTGCCTGAGCCTCCGGACATTAGATCGTTGCCCTTACCGCCGATGATGATGTCATTGCCCTCCTGCCCGAAAATCCAGTCATCACCAGCAGCACCAATCAGGGTGTCATTACCCAAAGCACGCCCAGACTCACCACTCAACTGCAGGGCATTGGCTTTGATATAGGCCAGCGTATCGTCACGGTCCCAACCGGTGTAGGCCGCTCCCACGCCCTGTCCGGCCTCAAGTGCCGCAAATACAGCCCAACCAGCGCCTGGCAGTGTGCTCAAACCTGCAGCAGCAGCAAGATTGTCGGTGAAAAGCACATCACCGAATATCAGGTCGTTACCATCCCCTCCTTCAATCCGGTCATTACCCGCATCGGCCAGCACTGTCTCTGGATTAAAGTTGAGCAGAACACTCTGCAGTTGATTGCCGCTCGTCACATTGGTGGCTACGTCAGGATTGATATTGCCCGGCTCACCCTCCACCTGGTTGAGAATATCCAGCGCAGATGCGCTGACATTGATACCCACTGCCTGAATCTGTCCGAACAGCGACTCCAGCTTGGCAACCTCGCTCACATTGTCATCATTGCTGGTTCCGGCAGGGTTATAGGTACCCAGTATCTGCTGCACTGCCGTCGTTGACGAACCATTGAGTGTAGTGCTGGACAGATTGGTCGAATTGGCGTTGAGCCAGCTGTTGGGCGCTCCGTCGGAGATGAAGATGGCCTGGTTGATCACGTTGCCGCCCGTGTAAGGTGCACTACCTCCTGCGCTACCCACCCAATTCAACGCTACTTGCAGCGCGGCCTCATAGTTGGTGTAGCCCTCAGCAACCATACTGTTAACCGCCGCCTGCGCAGCAGACAGCCCGCCGGGTGCTTTGAGATCGAAGACGCCAAGGCTCGCAGCGGAGCTGTCAAAGCCAACCAGATTGACCCGGATATTAGCTGCCGCACCTGCAGCTAGAGTTACCAACATGGTATTGACCGACAGTTTGAGCGCATCCATCCGACTCATGGTCGTGCCATTGAAGGAAATGTTGGATGTCATGCTGCCCGAGGAGTCCATCATTATGATCAGGTTGACATCCTTGCCCACCACACTGGCGCGTCCTTCGTCCCCAACCAGTACATCGCCACCGGCCTTGCCCTTGATCACCCCTGCTCCACCTGAGACCACGTAGGGCACAGAACTGCCACCCACATCGTTGGCATTGGAGCCAACGATGAAAGTTGATGGCACAGTCGGCTCAAAGGTGACATTCAGTGTAGCGTTGGCCTTATCGCCGTCGCCATCTACTACGGCTAAGTCCAGGCTGGTCAAAACCGGGCTCTCATCAATACGGTCGACGATGCTGATCTTCTGAACACGAAAGCCCTGAGAACCGCCGGCATCTGAAAGTTCCACTCGAGTGATATTGGTCAGAGTGGTTGGGATCTGTGACTGGACACTATCCGTGAACAGGGTACTGCCGGCCTCGGTTACCACGTCACCATTGGAATTGGTGCCATAAACCGTCCAATTCACCGTATTAGTGGCAGCATTCGACTGAATATCAATAGAGAAGGACACCTTCACCGCTGGCTCGCTGAAATCGAAATACAGCGTTTCGCTGCCATCGACCCACTGATTATCCGTGGCTAGCCCCTGAACACTGGAGTTGACCGAACCAATCGAAGAATCGATGGACACCACCACAAACTGCCCCGCCGGAATGGCATCACCGGGCTTATAGACCGCACCGGTATTGGTCACTACCAAGTAGTCCTGATTGCCACCCGGGATATTGCCAAAGGTGGCGGAGAACTCCTGGGTGGCGGCATCAAGCTTGCCATCCATATCAATGACATAGTTGCCGGCAGTGTCCAGCGTAACGCTGAATACCAATTTCTGCCCCGCTCCTCCGGTATAAGGCCCGGGCACAGTGCTGGTGTAGGCATAAAGCACGCCAGTGTTCAGCGGATTAACATAGTAGAAAACCGTCGCCTCATTGGAGGTCAAGGCGGTGGCAGAATAGGTCGTTGTCGAGCCATTCCAGCCGACGATATTGCCGGTCAGATCCGCACGACCTGCTCCATCACTGCCTAGATCGACCAACGAGCCACCCGTTGTGTAACCGTCGGCAGAGTTCGCCAGTACGGCGGCTTGAACATTACTGATGGCCGGACCGTCGTCCTCGAAGCCCAGTACCGAGCCCAGATCCAG
>NZ_JBICIT010000024.1:0-521 GCF_043102245.1 Pseudomonas sp. zbq_18
TTCCTGAACAAGGCCGACATGGTTGACGACGCTGAGCTGCTGGAGCTGGTCGAGATGGAAGTTCGCGACCTGCTGAGCACCTACGATTTCCCGGGTGACGACACTCCGATCATCATCGGCTCCGCGCTGATGGCTCTGAACGGCGAAGACACCAACGAAATGGGCACCAGCGCTGTTAAGAAGCTGGTTGAAACTCTGGATACCTACATTCCAGAGCCGGTTCGTGCCATCGACAAGCCGTTCCTGATGCCGATCGAAGACGTGTTCTCGATCTCCGGTCGCGGTACCGTTGTTACCGGTCGTGTTGAGCGCGGTATCGTCAAGGTTCAGGAAGAAATCGAAATCGTTGGTCTGCGTGACACCACCAAGACCACCTGCACTGGCGTTGAAATGTTCCGCAAGCTGCTCGACGAAGGTCGTGCTGGTGAGAACTGTGGCGTTCTGCTGCGCGGCACCAAGCGTGACGACGTAGAGCGTGGTCAGGTTCTGGCCAAGCCGGGCACCATCAAGCCGCACACCAA
>NZ_JBICIT010000025.1:0-67760 GCF_043102245.1 Pseudomonas sp. zbq_18
TTCGATCAAAACCGACCAAAGCACTGACAGAGCAAAACCACCACCCTGCCAGCCCGGCGCATTCTATCCGAATCAGCCGCCAGCGCAACCCTTTTATTCATCTAACTCGCTGATTAACAAGGAGTTTTCAGATCAGGCAGCGCTGTAAGAGGCGCGCATTATAGGCCCCAGAACTTACCCGTCAACGGCTTTTTGCGAAGTTTTTGTCATCTTCGCCCCCGCAACCGACAAACGTCCTGCGAACAAAGGTAGGCGAAGCGCCAGCAAGACAACTCCGCAAGCCGCATAAACAGACCATTCAGCAATATCTGAGCGTACAACCCACAGCATATGTAGCAGCGCCAACCCAAGAATCACATAGACACTCTTGTGCAGCTGACGCCAACGGGTGCCCAAGCGCCGCTGGCTATACCGATTTGACGTCAGCGCTAGCACTGACAATCCCAGCAAAGCCATCACCCCCACAATGATATAGGGGCGCTCACTCAAATCAGCCCGCAACCGCTCCATATTCAGCCCAAGAATGAACAGCAGGTAGCCCGTCATATGCAGCAGGACATAAGCAAAACACCACAAACCCAATTGTCGACGCACAGCCAGCCAGCCAGCCCAGCCAGTCAAACGCCGCAATGGCGTCATGCTCAGTGTGAACAACAGCAGAATCAACGCACCCTGCCCCAACCTGTCCACAAGGACCTTGCCGGGATCAGGCCCCGTCAGCTGCATCATTCCCTGGTAAAGCCAAAACAAAGGGAGCGACAGTGCCACCGCGAACACAGCACCCCGCCAAAGCGAATAGCGCATCAGTAGTACTTCCGTAAGTCGAGGTCACCATAGAGTGACGCCACTTCGTCATAGCCATTGAACAGCCGAGTCGGTATTACATTGGGGCTAAACAGGCTATTGGGCAGGCGCCGCTCGGTAGCCTGACTCCAGCGCGGGTGATCCACCTGCGGATTGACGTTGGCATAGAAGCCGTACTCGTCGGGCGCGAGGCTCTCCCAAGTCGTCCTTGGCTGCTCCGCCACAAGACTGATACGCACGATGGACTTGATGCTCTTGAAGCCATATTTCCATGGCACCACCAAGCGCAACGGCGCACCATTCTGATTAGGCAGAACGCGACCATAGAGCCCCACAGCCATAATCGTCAGAGGGTGCATGGCTTCATCCATGCGCAGACCTTCGACATAAGGCCAGTCAATCAGCGAGAAGCCCGAGCGGACTCCGGCCATCTGCTCTGGCGCCACTCGCGTTTCGAAACGCACGTATTTCGCAGCGCCCGTAGGCTCGGCGCGCTTGATCAACTCGGCCAGCGGAAAGCCTAACCAGGGAATGACCATCGACCAAGCCTCGACACAACGCAATCGGTAGATCCGCTCCTCCAGGCGATGCGGCTGAACCAAATGCTCCAGAGAAACCACGCCCGGCTTGGCGACCTCACCATCGATCATTACCGACCACGGCTCCACCTCCAGCTTGCCTGCATAACGCGCAGGATCACCTTTGTTAGTGCCGAACTCGTAGAAGTTGTTGTAACGGGTAACGTCGGAATACGGCGTCAGCGCCTCGTCACCTGCAGTGACCGCCTGCCAGTGCACCTGGGGTAGCTTGCTGGCGAACCATGCGGGTGAAGCGCCTGCCTCGACATCGGCATAGCGCGCCTCATCTGCATAGGCAGTCGTCGCCCCCGCAGCTAGCGCACCAGCAGCTGCAGACAGAAAACGACGACGAGACAGATAAACAGACTCAGGGGTAACTTCGGATTCGCGCGCAGCGGAAACGGGAGGAGTCTTGATGAGCATAGCGGGCTCCACAACCTTGACGACTGATGCGCCAATAGACTGCGGAGCCGGGGAAAAATTACATCACTCGACCGATTTGCGGCGACGCATTTGCAGCAGGTATTGCACCGGACCGGATACTGCATAGGCGAGGAAGATCAGCAGCAGGATACGGGGCGGATCGCTGAAAACCACTGCAAAGACCAGCACAACCACCAGAATCGCCACGAAGGGTACGCGGCCTTTGAAGTCGAGATCCTTGAAGCTGTAGAACTTGATATTGCTGACCATCAAGACACCCGCCATCGCCACCAGCAGCGCATAAAGCATGACCACCGGCACCGGCATATCCACGCCGTCGACACCAAAGTCCTTCAGCGCCCACACCATGCCGGCCACCACACCAGCCGCCGCGGGACTGGCCAAGCCAACGAACCACTTCTTGTCGACCTTGCCGATCTGGGTATTGAAGCGAGCCAGACGCAGAGCTGCGCAAGCCGTGTAGATGAACGCTACGGTCAGACCGACATTACCCAGCTCGGACAACGCCCACTGGTATGCCAGCAATGCCGGAGCCAGGCCAAAAGCCACCATATCGGACAGCGAGTCGTACTCGGCGCCGAAGGCGCTCTGGGTATTGGTCAGGCGGGCAACTCGCCCATCCAGACCATCCAGCACCATGGCAATGAAAACCGCGACAGCCGCATATTCGAACTTGCCGTTCATGGCGCTGACGATGGCAAAGAAACCGGCAAACAAATTGCCCGTGGTGAACAGGTTGGGTAGCAGGTAGATCCCCCGATGGCGCACTTTGCGGCCTTCGTCGTCATGCCCTTCTTCGACATGCTCATCGATAGGCAGCAGGCTTTCTTCTTCGGAGCTCTTGGCAGAGTCCTCGGGGCGTTCGTTCATGAGCAATACCTTGCAGCGGTTAAATACGATTACGACCGGCGCCAGCACTCGAGGTTCGCTGGCAACGCCGTTCAGCGAGAAGGCTTTATACCAGAAGCCACCCGACGCATAAAAAAACGCGGCCTAAGCCGCGTTCTTTTCGAGCGTCAGATGACCTTAGTTCTTGGTCTTGTCGACGATCTTGTTGGCAGAGATCCACGGCATCATGGCACGCAGCTTCTCACCCACCACTTCGATGCCGTGTGCAGCATTGTTGCGGCGGTAGGCGGTCATGGACGGGTAGTTGGCAGCGCCTTCGCTGATGAACATCTTGGCGTATTCGCCGTCCTGAATGCGCTTCAGAGCGTTGCGCATGGCCTGGCGGGACTCGGCGTTGATCACTTCCGGGCCGGTCACGTACTCGCCGTACTCGGCGTTGTTGGAGATCGAGTAGTTCATGTTGGCGATGCCGCCTTCGAACATCAGGTCGACGATCAGCTTCAGCTCGTGCAGGCACTCGAAGTAGGCCATTTCCGGGGCGTAACCGGCTTCGACCAGGGTGTCGAAACCAGCCTTGACCAGCTCGACGCAACCGCCACAGAGAACAGCCTGCTCACCGAACAGGTCGGTCTCGGTCTCGTCCTTGAAGGTGGTTTCAATGATGCCGGTACGGCCACCGCCGACGCCTGCGGCGTAGGACAGAGCAACGTTCTTGGCGTTGCCGGAAGCGTCCTGATAAACAGCGATCAGGTCAGGGATACCGCCACCCTTGACGAACTCGGAACGCACGGTGTGGCCCGGGGCCTTCGGCGCGATCATGATCACGTCGAGGTCGGCACGCGGAACAACCTGGTTGTAATGGATGGAGAAGCCGTGGGAGAAGGCCAGGGTGGCGCCCTTCTTGATGTTTGGCTCGATCTCGTCCTTGTACAGGCGGCCCTGGAACTCGTCCGGGGTCAGGATCATGACCAGGTCGGCGTTGGCAACGGCAGTGGCCACATCGGTGACTTTCAGGCCATGGGCCTCGGCCTTGGCGACAGTAGCGGAGCCTTTGCGCAGACCGATGGTGACGTCCACACCGGAGTCCTTCAGGTTGCACGCCTGAGCGTGGCCCTGGGAGCCGTAGCCGATCACGGCGACTTTCTTACCCTGGATGATGGAGAGGTCGCAGTCTTTGTCGTAATAAACTTTCATGTTCTTGGCTCTTGTAGATCGAATGGGATGAGGTGCACAGCACCGCTACGGGGGCACCTTAAGCGATCGCACCCATTGCGTAAAATGATATATTTGCAACACAACATGCCGATATATGAAACGCAATGGATAGCCACGCACTCAGACTTTTCCTCGCCCTGGCGGACAACCTGCACTTCGGCAAAACCAGTCGCGAGCAGCATGTCAGTCCTTCGGCGCTCAGCCGCAGCATCAAGCAACTCGAAGACGAACTTGGCGCCAGGCTGTTTCTGCGCGACAACCGCTCGGTTCGCCTGACCCGCGAAGGGCAGCAGTTCCGCACATACGCCCAGGAAGTCATGAACGGCTGGCAAGCTATCCGTCAGGCATTCAAGCAGGATCAGCTGATCCTGCACGGCGAGCTTTCCCTGTATTGCTCGGTCACCGCGAGCTACAGCTTCCTGTACGACATTCTGAGCAGCTTCCGGCAGAACTACCCGCGTATCGAAATGAAGCTGCACACCGGAGATCCGGAAAAAGCGGTTGAACGTGTGCAGCAGGGCTTGGAAGACCTCGCCATCGGCGCTCGCCCGGAAACCCTGCCGGCCGACATTGAATTCCAACCCATCGCCCGCTCCGAGCTGCGCTTTATCGGCCCGCAGTCATCCCAACTGCTCAGCGACGAGCAGTTGAAACACCCCAGTGCGGAAAGCTGGCAGGACGTGCCGATGATCCTTTCCGAAGAGGGCCTCGCGCGGGCGCGCACCGACCGCTGGCTAAAGAGCCATAACATCAAACCGCGTATCTACGCCCAGGTCAGCGGCAACGAGGCCATCGTCAGCATGGTCAGCCTGGGCTTCGGCATTGGCGTAGTGCCGCAGATCGTCTTGGATAACAGCCCACTGACCGCACGCATCCGCCTCTACGACATCCAGCCGCCCCTGACCGCCTATGACATCGGCCTGTTCGCCCTGCAGAAACGCCTAAAGGACCCGCTGATCGCCGCGTTCTGGAACCGCCAGAAATAAAAAGCCCCGCACTGGGCGGGGCTTTTTCACAACATGCCGATCAGATGCTCAGCACCTTGTCGCCACGCGCAATGCCGGTGACACCACTGCGCACGGTTTCCAGAATCGACGCAGTGCCGATGGCCTGGATGAAGCTGTCCAGCTTGTCGCTGGTTCCGGCCAACTGGATGGTGTAGACACTGCTGGTCACGTCGACGATCTGCCCGCGGAAGATGTCGGTGGTGCGCTTGACCTCGGCGCGCTGGGCTCCGGTGGCCTTCACTTTCACCAGCATCAGCTCGCGCTCGATATGGGCGCTTTCCGACAGGTTCACCAGCTTGACCACTTCGATCAGTTTGTTGAGGTTCTTGGTGATCTGCTCGATCACATCGTCATGACCCACGGTGGTCAACGTCAGACGCGACAAGGTCGGGTCTTCGGTTGGCGCCACGGTCAGGCTTTCGATGTTGTAGTTACGCTGAGAGAACAGGCCAACGATGCGCGACAGTGCGCCCGGTTCGTTTTCCAGCAACAGGGAAATGATATGGCGCATGGTCAGGTCCGCTCCGTCTTGCTCAGCCACATGTCACGCATGGCACCACCGCGAATCTGCATCGGGTACACGTGCTCGCTGGTATCCACGGCGATGTCGAGGAACACCAGACGGTTCTTCATGGCGAAGGCTTCTTCCATCTTCGGCTTGAGGTCTTTCAGGTCGGTGATGCGCATGCCCACGTGACCATAGGCCTCGGCCAGCTTGACGAAGTCAGGCAGCGACTCCATGTAGGAGTGCGAGTAACGGCTGCTGTACTGCATGTCCTGCCACTGGCGAACCATGCCCAACGCACCGTTGTTCAGGTTGATGATCTTCACCGGCAGGTCGTACTGCAGGCAGGTCGACAGCTCCTGAATGTTCATCTGAATGCTGCCTTCGCCGGTCACACAAGCCACGTCGGCATCCGGGAAGTTCAGCTTGACGCCCATGGCAGCCGGGAAGCCGAAGCCCATGGTGCCCAGGCCACCGGAGTTGATCCAGCGGTTAGGCTTATTAAAGCGGTAGTACTGCGCCGCGAACATCTGGTGCTGACCGACATCGGAGGTGATGAAGGCATCGCCCTTGGTCACTTCGCTCAGGGTCTCGATCACGGTTTGCGGTTTGATAATGCTGCCGTCACCCTCGTTGTAAGGGAACAGACGGCCACTGCCGCGCCACTCGTCGATCTGCTTCCACCAGCTGGCAACGGTGTCCTTGTTCGGGGTTTCACCGATTTCCTTAAGGATGGCGACCATCTCGGTCAGCACACTGTCGACCGGGCCAACGATCGGGATGTCGGCCTTGACGGTCTTGGAGATCGAAGCCGGATCAATGTCGATATGAATGATCTTGGCGTTCGGGCAGAACTTGGCACCGGTCTCGCCGTTGATCACGCGGTCATCGAAGCGCGCGCCCACCGCCAGGATCACATCGGCGTGGTGCATGGCCAGGTTGGCGGTGTAGCTGCCGTGCATGCCGAGCATGCCGACGAACTGGCGGTCGGTGCCCGGGTAGGCGCCCAGGCCCATCAGGGTGTTGGTCACCGGAATATTGAGCATGCGCGCCAGTTCGGTCAGCTGCTCGGAAGCGCCGCCCATGACCACGCCACCGCCGGAGTACATGACCGGACGCTTGGCGGCCAGCAGCATTTCGGCAGCCTTGCGGATCTGCCCGGAATGACCACGGGTAGCCGGGCTGTAGGAACGCAGCTTGACCTTCTTCGGATAGCTGTACTCGAACTTCTGGGTCGGATCACCCATGTCCTTGGGAATATCCACGACCACAGGGCCGGGACGACCGGACTGGGCCAGGTAGAAGGCCTTCTTGATCACTTCGGGAATTTCCGAAGGGTGCTTGATGATGAAGCTGTGCTTCACGATCGGCCGGGAGATACCGACCATGTCGGTCTCCTGGAAGGCGTCGGTGCCGACCACGGTGCTGGGCACCTGACCGGAGATGACCACCATCGGAATCGAATCCATATAAGCGGTAGCGATGCCGGTGACGGCATTGGTCGCCCCCGGACCGGATGTCACCAGTACCACGCCGGCCTTGCCGGTGGCGCGGGCGTAGCCGTCCGCCATATGGGTAGCAGCCTGCTCGTGACGAACCAGAATGTGGGTCACTTCAGGCTCTTTGAACAGAGCATCGTAGATGTGCAGGAGGGCACCGCCCGGGTACCCGTAGATGTACTTCACGCCTTCGTCACGCAACGAGCGGACGACCATTTCAGCGCCGGATAAAAGCTCCACGTTGTTCACCTCTAAAACGCCAGATTACCACCCGACAACGAGTGGTCCTTGAAGTAGGTCTTACTGGTCGGCAGACGAGCGCGACTGTGGTCGCGAATAGTGCAGGGGCCTGCTTGACGAGTAGCGGAACGGCCCAATCTTGCGGAGCCTTTCCTTCCCAGCGCGAGGTAACGCGTTGCGGGTGTAACGGGGGTCGGCACGGATAGCGCCTTTTTCCACTGAGCTGAAGGACGCTTGCGGCGGACTCCACTACAGCAGGAAGACGCGATTGTTCGGATTACTGAACGGCAAGTCAAGCTGTAACACGCAGTTTATTGCAATCGCGGCTTGTGACCTGGCGCAGGATGAAGATTCGCGGGATTTGGTTATAGTAACCGGCAGGTTTTTGCTGCCGACATCAAGAAGGATATGACATGCGTCGCATGATTCTCGCGTGCAGTGTGCTGCTCGCCCTGAGCACCACCGTTAGTGCTGGCCAGATCTACAAGTGGGTGGACGCACAGGGCAATGTTCACTTTGGCTCGCAGCCGCCGGAGGGCCAGAAAGCAGCCGAGGTGAACCCCAATATTTCCCAACCCAAGCCACCCGCCCCGCAGGTAACCGCCACGCCAGCAGATAGCGAAGACGCCGTGCAAGAAAAGCTCGACCAGCAGGCACGCGAGGACGTGGCCAAGAATGAAGCAGAGAGAAAAGTCTACTGCGAGCGCATCCGCAAGGACTTGGCGCAGATGAAAGCCAACCCGCGGGTTCGCATCGAGGATGGTGGCGAGCTGCGCCGACTGACCGAAGAAGAGCGCCAGGAACGCATCAGCAAGAGCGAAGCCTCCATCAAGGAAAACTGCCAGTAACCGCTCGACTCAAGAGCGCTCAGTGAGCGCTCTTGATCAGACGATCAAACGCCTCCAACTCGCGCAACAACCCCAGCACTTCCGCTTCACGACCGCGGTAACGCATATCGGCCATCTCGCGGATCCCCGAAGCCGTCGGCAGAGGGCCTCCCGACTCCAGCAACACCTTCATCCGCGGCAGAAACAACCACTGCAGCCAGGCCTCGAAACTCATGGTATCGACGCAGAACGGCTGCACGCTGGCTAGCGCCTCGTCACTAGGCGCCTCAACAGACCAGAACCCCAGTACACGCAGCTCCCGCTCGATCAGCAGCAACTGATCGGCGAGCGCAGAAAAACGCGAGTCCATCAGAGATTGACCCGAGCGCGTTCGCGCGCCTGCGCAGCACCAGCAGGATCACCCTGGCGCTCTCGCGCTTGCGCGATCAGGTCCCACAGACCGGCCTGCAGAGCCGGACGCCCATTGGCGTAAGTCAGACCACGGCGAGCCAGCTGCTCGGCCTGAGCGGCATCACCCTGAGCAAGGCGCACTTCGGCAAGACGATAAAGCACCTGCGGCTCACGCGGCGCGATGCGTTGAGCGCGCTCCAGGCTGGACGATGCACCCTCCAGATCGCCGCTGCTCTGCTGTTGCTGGGCGCTGGTCAGCAGCGCCAGCACCGGGCCGTCGAGTTGCTCATCAGCAGCCAGCATGGTGCCACTGGGGATACCACTGGGCACGCTGGGAGTCATCGGCTGTTGCTGGTAGACATCACCATTGCCAGGCAAAGGCGCACTGCTCAGCGGAGCCGGCTCGAAAGTCGAGGGCGTGGCACTGCTGCCATCCGGAAAGGTCTGCAGGGGCGCCGAACCCGCACCGCCCGGCACCATCACCACGACACCGGAGTCCTGCGGCAGATTCTGCGATTGTGCCTGCGCTGTCGGCGCGGCAGGCGAACCATAACCACCGCCCTGCTCGTCATCGAGCAGACGACCACTGGAGTCCACCACGGGAATGGAGCCCTGCTGCACGCCGGCACAGCCCGTCAGCACCGCAGATGCCACTACTACCGCAACCCACCACTTAGCCATGCACATTCACTCCGCAATCAATTGAGCCAGCCGCGTACCCAGTCCATGACCGAGTCCGCCGGAGCACCCATACCGCAAGGGGCGCCCGCAGCGGGTTCGCTACCCCGTATATAAGGAATTTGTACCGCATTCGGGCAACCCGCCGCAGAGCCCTGGCCACTGGCGGCGTCCACCCAGGCCGACGTCACGTTATCCGGCATCGGCATGTCCAGCGGCAGCGGATCGGCCTTTTTCATGAAGCCAGTCCAAACCTGCAGCGCACCGGTGGCACCGGTCAACGGCGTCTTGCCGTTGTCATCACGGCCGAGCCAAACCACCGCCAGCAAATCCTGACTGAAGCCGGCAAACCAGCTATCGCGCGAGTCGTTGCTGGTGCCGGTCTTGCCCGCCAAGGTCAGATTGGACGACAACTGGCTGTAAACCGAGCGTCCGGTACCCTCGCGCATCACCCGCTGCATGGCGTTCTGCACCAGATAGATCGCACCAGGATCGAAGCGCTGCTGAATGCGGAACTGATAGCGCTTCAGCGGCTCGCCTTCGGCAGCCAGCACATTGCGGATACCGCGCAGCGGCGTATTGAAGCCGCCATTGGCCAGGGTCTGGTACATGGTCGCCACCTCCATCGGGCTCAGGGCGCCAGCCCCCAGCAGCATCGAGGGATAAGCCGGCCACTCGCGCTCGACCCCCAGGCGCGCAAGGGTTTTGAGTACGTTGGGCACGCCCAGTTCCAGACCGAGCTTGGCCGTCGACAAATTGTAGGAATTGGCCAGCCCCTGATAGAGGTAGATGGTGCCGTGGGCCTTGCGGTCGTAGTTCTGCGGTCGCCAGACCTGGCCATCCTGCCCCTTCACGGAGAACGGTGTGTCCTCCAGCCAGCTGGTCAGGGTGTACTGACTGGGTCGCTCCAGCGCAGTCAGATAGATCGCAGGCTTGATCAGCGAGCCAATGGGCCGGTTGGCGTCCAGCGCCCGGTTGAAGCCGGCATAACGTGGCTGACGGCTGCCGATCAGCGCCTGCACTTCCCCGGTTTCCGGATTGGTGACCACCATCGCCGCCTCGACCTCATCCACACCCTTGCGCCCGGACAGACGCTTGAGCGTTTCACTGAGCGCAGACTCGGCCTTGAGCTGGATGATTGGGTCGAAACTGGTGAAGATGCGCAGCCCTTCCTCGGTCAGATCTTCCTCGCGGTAATCCTGGCGCAGCTGGCGCTTGACCAGGTCAAGGAAACCCGGGAAGGAACTGTCGGCCAGACTGCCGCGCTTGGTCACGCCCAACGGCTTCTTCTTAGCGGCCTCGCCCTGCTCGGCACTGACCACGCCCTGCTGCACCAGTAGATCGAGGACCAGGTTACGACGTTCCAGCGCACGCTCCGGATTACGTCGGGGGTTGTAATAGGTCGGTCCCTTGACCATGCCGACCAGCAATGCCACCTGGTCCAACTTCAACTCGCCCAGCGGCTGACTGAAGAAATACTGGCTGGCCAGGCCGAAGCCATGCACGGCGCGCTGGCCATCCTGACCGAGGAACACCTCGTTGAGATAGGCCTCAAGAATTTCCTGCTTGTCGTAGTGCAACTCCAGCAGCACCGCCATCATGGCCTCGGTGAGCTTGCGGGTCAGACTACGCTCGCTGGTGAGGTAGAAGTTCTTCACCAGCTGCTGGGTCAGGGTGCTGCCACCCTGGCGCAGTTGACCGGCAGTCGCGTTGACCCACACCGCACGGGCGATACCCTTGGGTGACACGCCGAAGTGATTGAAGAACTCGCGATCCTCAACCGCCACCAGGGTTTCCACCAGGTAAGGCGGCGTCTGATCCAGCTTGATGAGAATGCGGTCCTCGTGATGCGCCGGGTATAGACCACCGATCAACAGCGGCTCCATACGCGCCACAGCCAGATTGCTGCCATTGCCCTGGGTCAGCCCGGCCACGTAGTCACCAGAGAATTTCACCCGCACTCGCTGCGCCGGCTCAACTCCCTCATAAAACTGAAAGCCGCGTGTATGCAGATCAACCAGATTGCCGTTGACCGCCGCGGCGCCCGGGCCATTGGCCGCACCCTCGCGGCGATAGCCGAGGGCATCCAGTTCGGTGAGGAAGTCCGCCTTGCTCAGCTTCTGACCGACGAACAGCTCCAATGGCCGCGCATAGACCTTGGCCGGGACCGTCCAGCGCTTGCCGGAGAATTTCTCCTGCACCACGGCATCCAGATAAACGGCAAAGCCGGCCAGCAGCACCAGGCCGACCAGCGACAGTTTGAACAGCCAGCCCAGCCAGGAACGGGAGCTGCCGGAGCGGCGCTTGGCGCCTTTACGGGGAGTACGGGATCGAGTCATGGCGCGGGATTATACGCACTTTGGCAAGCCCAGCCAGGCGCGCTCCGGCGGTTTGCAGAGTGCCGCACAGCGGCCATAATGCCGTCCCTTACCGACTTCAGAATGCAAGGAAAGACCGTGAGCCAAGCCCTGATTGCCGCCCTGCAGAACCCGGCCCTCTACCCCCACCCGGTGGAAGGCTTCCAGGTAATCGAGACGCACATCTCCTGGGTGCTGCTCACCGGCCCCTTCGCCTACAAGATCAAGAAACCGATGAACTTCGGCTTCCTCGACTTCACCACCCTGGAACAGCGCCAGCACTTCTGCGGCGAAGAGCTGCGCCTCAACCAGCGTCTCACCGAGGGTCTGTACCTCGATGTACTGCCGATCACCGGCAGCGAGAGCGCTCCTCAGCTGGGCGGAGATGGCCCGGCCATCGAGTATGCGCTGAAGATGCGCCAGTTCCCGCAGAGCCAACTGCTCAGCGCCGTGCAGGCCCGCGGCGAACTGACCCCGGCGCACATCGACGCCCTGGCCCGGCAGATCGCTGACTTCCACGCCCGCACCCCAGCCGTGGCCGCGGATCATTCGTTGTGTTCGGCGCAGGCCATCGTCGCGCCGATGCGCCAGAACTTTGAGCAGATCCGCCCGCTGCTCAGCGACGCCGCCGACCTACGCCAGGTCGACGCCCTGGAAGCCTGGACCGAGGCCAACATCATCCGCCTGGAGCCGCTGCTGGCACAGCGCGCCGCCAATGGCTCGATCCGCGAGTGCCACGGCGACATCCATCTGGGCAACGCCACTCTGCTCGACGGTTCCGTGGTGCTGTTCGATTGCATCGAGTTCAATGAGCCGTTCCGCCTGATCGACATCGCCTCGGACGCCGCGTTCCTCGCCATGGACCTGGAAGACCGCGGCCTCAAGGCGCTGTCGCGGCGCTTCGTCAGCGCCTGGCTGGAGCACAGCGGCGACTACGCGGCGCTGGAGCTGTTCAACTTCTACAAAGCTTACCGCGCCCTGGTACGGGCGAAGGTCGCGCTGTTCAGCCTGGCACACCAGAGCGATGCCGTGCAGAAGGCCGCCACCCTGCGCCAATACCGCAACTACGCCAACCTGGCGGAAAGCTACAGCGCCATCCCCTCGCCCTTCCTGGCCATCACCAGCGGCGTGTCCGCCGTTGGCAAGAGCCATGTTGCGCTGCGCCTGGTCGAGGCTCTGGGGGCTATCCGCATCCGCTCGGATATGGAGCGCAAGCGCCTGTTCGGCGAACAGGCGGAGGCCGACAAAGGCACCCTGCGCGCCGGCATTTATAGCCCGGAGGCCACCGCCGCCACTTACAAACACCTGCACCAGCTGGCGGAAAGTGCTCTGCATGCAGGCTTCCCGGTGGTGCTGGACGCCGCCTACCTCAAACATGCCCAGCGCGCTGCAGCCTGGCAGGTTGCCGAGCAGAACGGCGCCCCCTTCCTGATTCTGGACTGCCAAGCGCCCCTGGACGTCATTGCCGCATGGTTGCAACAGCGCCAGGCCGAAGGCAACGACCCCTCCGATGCCACCCTGGAAGTGATCGAAGCCCAGCTGGCTGGTCGGGAAGAGCTGAGCGCCGACGAGCAGGCTCATAGCCGCCGCGTCGACACGCACCAGGCCTCCAGCCTGGACAGCCTGATCGACAGCATTCGTCAACGCCTGCCGGGGCTCTGAAACACCCCCCTCAGGGCCTGTCTATACTGCCGACAGGCCCTGAACGGAGGCACCCCATGAGCCAGCCCCAGCAACTGGATTCACCGCTGTACCGCCTGCTGCGCAACGAGAAAGTCAGCGAGTTCAACCAGCAGAAGCCCAAGGACGGCAGCATTGACCTGCGCGGAGCCGATCTGCGCGGCCTCGATCTGCGCCAACTGGACGCCAGCCGCATCGACTTTACCGACGCCTATTTCCGCGGTGCCGACCTGCGTGGTCTGGATCTGCGCGAAGCCAATCTGCAGGGCGCCAGCATCGCCCATGCACAGATTTCCGGGGCTTACTTCCCCGCACAATTGGGCGCCGATGAAATCCTGCTCTCCATGCAGTTCGGTACGCGCATGCGCTATCGCACCGCATGAGCGAAGTTGCCGGCCTGTTTGGCAATCGCGCCAGCGCCTACGCCAGTTTCCGCCCCAGTTACCCGGAAGCGCTGTTCACCTGGCTAGTCAAGCACAGCCCCGCCCAGCAACGCGTACTGGACATTGCCTGCGGCACCGGTCAAGCGACCCGGCCGCTGCAGCGCCACTTCGACCAGGTATTGGCTTGCGACGCGAGCCTGGAACAACTGCGTGCCGCTGACCTACAAGGCATCGATAGCTTCGTAGCCGACGCCTGCAAGCAGCCACTGGAAGACAGCAGCCTCGATCTGATCGTCGTGGCCCAGGCCCTGCACTGGTTCGCCACACCCGCTTTTTTTACCGAAGCGCATCGCCTGCTCAAGCCTCACGGACTGTTCTGCGCCTGGTGCTACAACCTGCTGCGCATAGATGAAACGCTCGACCCACTGATCGACGACTTCTACTGGAACACACTCGGCGCCTACTGGCCGAGCGGCCGCGCCAGTGTGGATGCCGGCTACAGCGACATTCAGTGCCCCTTCACCCGCCTGGCTCCACCCGACCTCGCCATTGAACAACACTGGACACTCGACCAACTGCTGGGCTACCTCAGCACCTGGTCGGCCGTGCAGAGGCTGCATCACGCCAGCGGCCGCGACCCACTGCAAGAGGTCGCCCCCAAACTGAGCAAGGCCTGGGGCGACGGGCAGCAGGGGCGATTTATACGTTGGCCGCTACACTTCCTCGCAGGGACTCCCCATAACCCCCATTCGTGACTGCGCAGCAATGCAAGGAAAGGAGGCGCAATGAATGATGAACTGCAACACCTGAGGAACCTGGGCAAGACATCGGCACAATGGTTACATGCCGTGGGTATCCACAGCGCCAGCGACCTACGGCGCCTCGGTTCAGTGGACGCCTACAGAGCGGTTCGCGCCCGAGGTTTTCGCGCCTCCAAGGTACTGCTTTACGCCATAGAAGGCGCGCTGCTCGATGTTCACTGGAACGAACTGCCGCCAGACCTCAAGGCCCAGCTCAATGGCCAACTGGACGAACAGCGACCAGGCAACAAGAGCTAGCTCACAACCTCCGAGCCGCGGGATTTACCTGCATCGCGCCGCCGCCTATTGTTGCCGCTAGCGACGTGCCTTATCGTCAGCCCAGTCAGTTCAAGGAACCAACGTCATGTACCTACTCGGGGAGCAACCGGCCTACGCCGATCAGCTGATCCAACGCCTGCAGAGCATTCCCACCCAGTTACTGGACGGGCTGCAGTCCAGCGGAGCACCGCTGCGCCTCGAACAGGTCGAAGACCTGGCCAAGATACTGCCCGGCAATCAGCTGTACATCATCGAGAACGGCCTGCTGCATGCTCAGGTCGATGAGCGCCCGCTGTTCTATCTGCAGGAAGGCGACCTGGTCGGTCTGCGCCAGGGCATAGACCTGCCCAGCTGCCGCTACAGCAGCGAGGAACAACTGACCCTGATTCCCTACTCGCGCAGTGAAGTGTTCCAGCACATCTACGCCAGCGAGCAGCGCCAGGAACTCTTCATCCAGTACCTGATCGGCCATACGGCGCTGCTCTCCGACGCTCTGGCCCGCCTCAAGCAGCCGGAAATACGCCCGGCAACCGGTTTTCAACACTTCGCCACCGGTGAAGAGCTGATCCAGCAGGGCGACGATGCAGACCATGTATTCGTGATCATCGAGGGCCATGCCGATGCCTACGTGGATGGGCAGAAGGTCGGCGATGTGCAAAAAGACGAGATCTTCGGCGCCATGGCCGTGTTCACCCGCGAGAAACGCAGCGCGACGGTGATCGCCAGCGAGCCGTGCACCGTCATGGTCATCCCCAAGGATCAGTTCCTCAGCCTGATGCAGAGCAACCCGCGCATCGCTCACAGCCTGATCGAAAGCATGGCGCGCCGCATCGACCTGATGAACAAGGAAGTCACTCAGTTGCGTGCGCAGACGCAAGCGAACTGAGCTCCTGGTCCTGGAAAAACAAACCCCGGCCTCACGCCGGGGTTTGTTTTTGTAGCCGCCTCATCTTTTCGAAAATAATTCTCATCCAACCGTTGACTCAAAAATGAGAATTGTTATTATTACCACAACTGATCGCGAGATCAGCCGGTAAGCTGAGAGGCCATTCAGTCGGACTCTTCAGATTATCTCCTCATCAGGCTAATCACGGTTATTGACCCGGCACTTTGCCGGGTCTTTTTTTGCCCGAAAGACAATGGCACCTGGTAGAGCATGACGCCGCCAGGTGCCGGAAGAGCTCTACCAGCCCACGCCCAGGCCAATCAGGTAGCGCCGCTCGTTGGTGTCGCCATACACGCTGGCGACCTTGTCCCACTCTGCCTTGAGGCTCAGTGCAGCCCAGCTGTTGAGTTTGTAGCGAATACCCGCCTCGGTATCGATGATGTAGTCAATCTCATCGACGAAGGGAGCCCCCACCTCGCCCAGGGTATACAGCTCAAAACTCTTGCCGATCAGGTAACGCTTGTAGTCCCACTCAAGTGCAGCCGAGTTGAAGTGCTCGCTGCTGCCATCGGCAAATACATAGTCGTTGCGGTTGAACAACCCGGCCATGGAAAACGCGCCCAGCTCATTGTCCCAAAACTGGTAGCCGGGCCCGGTACCGACGGTACGCTGGGTTTCCAGATCCTCGACGCGGTCGTGGGTGTATTTCAGCTGGCCCTGCCAGAAGAATTGCTGGGTGAGGAAGTAGTCGAGGTCGTAGTTCAGCTCGACACGGTCGGTCTTGCGCTCGCCGTCCTTGGTCTCGTGGTCATACTCGGCCGCAATACCGTGACGCCAGGCGCCGTGCCGGGCCTTGGTATCCAGATCGATGTCATAGTCCTCGACATCGTTCTCGGCGCGCTTGTAGTCGGCGGAAAAATCCAGATTGCCCGTCCAGGTCAGGTCTTGTACCAGCGGCTTGGGCGGCAGCATCTGACTGATTGACGTCAACGCCACCACCTTGGGCTCAGTGCCATTGACCAGCTCGACCTGCCCCTCACCCGCAGCTCGAATCGACTTGGTGTGCTCACCGACGAAGTCGTCCTGCTTGACCAGCAGCGCCTGCTCGCTTTCCAGCGTGGCAATCTTCTTCACATCCAGGGTGATGTTGCCGGCATAGTCAGTTTTGAGCAGTAGCTTGCCGCCATCGAAGAGCACAATACTACCAGTCAGCTTGTCACCATTCTTCAGCCAGACCGTATCGGCCAACGCAACAGGAGAGCTGGCGAGAAGCGCCAGATAGAGCAGGGAACGAGAGAATTTCATAGGCATCAGGGGGCTGGTTGCGAACAAAGGCGCGCATTATCCGGATGCGCACCTACGGAGCAAGCACAGACCCCCACACTGCCATGGAGTTCAGGCGATTCGCTTACCAACCCACGCCAATACCAATCAAATAGTGTCTATCGGAGATTGTCGAACCCAGGCCACGCAGCTGGTTCAACTCATAGAGCAAAGACAGCCGCGCCCAATCGTTGACCCGATAACGTAGCCCCATCTCGCCATCGAGCACGTAGTCAACCTCTGCGATCTGTGGCACCTGAACCTCGGCATTGGTGTAGAACTCCACCCGCGCTCCCCAGAGCAGGCGCTTGTAGTCCCACTCCAGAGACCAACTGTCGAACTCCAGCGCGTCATAAGAGGTTTCGAGACGCACCCGATTGAACTGGGTGACCAGATCGAAGCGCCCCAGCTCGTCATCCCAGAAGCGATAGCCTGGCCCGGTGCCAAGCACCCGCTGGCTATTGATCTCCTCGAACTGGTCATCGTGCTGTTCATAGCCGCCTCGCCAGAACCAGTGTTCAGTGAGAAACCGGTCGAGGTCGTATTCCAGCTCCCAGTTGTCCTCGGATTTCTCGCCATTCTCCGTTTCACGCTCCAACTCACCACGCAACACATGTCGCCATCGACCATGCTCAATCCGAGTGTCGCCCTTGAGCCGCCACTCATCGGTGTGATCCTCGTTGCGCTCCATATCCAACTTGGCATCCAGGTTGCCTTCCCAGTGTCGATCCTTGAGCACCGGACGCGGTGGCACCAGACGATTGATCTCCGCCATCGCCACCACCTGCTCGCGGCCATTGACCAGGCGCACCATGCCGGGGCCTGCCGGCTTGAGGCGTTCGCTCTGCTCGCTGTCGAGGCCGTTGCGCCGTAGCATGAAGGACTTGTCGGCACTCAGTGTCTCGATATCCTTCCAGTCGATCAGCACACGCCCGGCATACTTGGTTTTCAACACCAGCTTGCCGCCATCGAGCAGCAGGATTTCGCCGCTCAGGCGGTCGCCATTGTTCAACCACACGGTATCGGCCTGCGCCGGCAACCACAGGGTCGACAAGCAGCACAGCAGCAGGATGCGCAAAGACATGAACAGAACACCACGCAAGCAAGCGGAAACTGTGCCTGAACATGCCCCAGCACTGCCCTCCACGGCAAGCGCCGAAGAGCGCCGCGCCGCACTCTACCTGGTGCTGGCGGCGATCCCGGAAGGCAAGGTGATCGCCTATGGCGAGCTGGCGATGCTGGCCGGCCTGGGCCGCGCAGCACGCTGGGTGGGGCGCACCCTCAGCCAGCTGCCGGAAGATACGCGCCTGCCCTGGCATCGCGTGCTTGGCGCCGGTGGCCGCCTGAGCCTGCCTGCGGGCAGTGTCCCCGGCGCCGAGCAGCGCGCACGCCTGCGCAGCGAAGGCCTGACCATCAACAATGAGCGTGTCGATATGCGCCGCCACGGCTGGCGCCCGCATGAGCCTGCAGACACATTGGAATAGCGACTGCCTGAGCGCACAACTTGCGTAGCAATACCGACAGCCCCTAGAGTGCGCCCTTTGTCCGAGCCTGCAGCAGAACACGCCCATGCCCCGTAAAACCTGGCGCGCCGCCCTTGCCACCTATGCCCACCCGGCGGCCCTGGCCTTGCTGCTGCTCGGGTTCGCGGCCGGCCTACCCTACATGCTGGTGTTTTCCACCCTCTCGGTATGGCTGCGCGAGGCCGGTGTAGCGCACCAGACCATCGGCTATGCCAGCCTGATCGGCCTGGCCTACGCGTTCAAATGGGTCTGGGCGCCCATGCTCGACCAGTGGCGCTTGCCTGTCCTGGGTCGCCTTGGCCGGCGTCGCTCCTGGCTGGTGCTGTCGCAGGTGCTGGTCGCCCTTGGCCTGATTGGCATGGCGCTGTGCAACCCACAGGAACATCTATCCTGGCTGATCGCCGTAGCGGTGGTGGTTGCCTTTGCCTCGGCCACCCAGGACATTGCGGTAGACGCTTACCGTCTGGAAATCGTTGACGACAGCCGCCAGGCCGCCCTGGCCGCCAGCTATATGACTGGCTACCGCGTCGCGGCCCTGCTGGCCACGGCCGGCGCGCTGTACTTCGCCGGCTGGTTCGGCACGCCGGGTACCGGTTACCAGCATGGGGCCTGGGCCAGCACCTATCTGCTGTTCGCCCTGTTGATGCTGCCTGGGGTGATCACCACCCTGTGGATGTGTGAGCCGCCGGTGCCCATGCAGACGCAGATGGCGGCGGCGCGCTACGGCTTATATCGTCAGCTGGCGTCGGTACTGGTACTGATCGTACTGCTGGTTTCGGTGCCTGCGATGTTCACCCAGCTCTTCCAGAGCGATGCATGGCTGACGCTGCAGGGTGAGACGGGGCTGGTCGAGCTGATCCGCGACGACCGCGCCTTCCTGCGCTTCCTGCTCTACCTGGTACTTACCAGCCTGTGCCTGTCGCGCATGGGCCGTCGCGGTCTGGCTCCGGTGCTGACGCCGGTCAACGACTTCATCCTGCGCTACCGCTGGCAGGCGCTGTTGCTGCTGGGGCTGATCGCCACCTATCGCATGTCGGACACCGTGATGGGCGTCATGGCCAACGTGTTCTATATCGACATGGGCTTCGCCAAGAGCCAGATCGCCAGCGTCAGCAAACTGTTCGGCCTGGTGATGACCCTGCTCGGGGCGGCCCTCGGCGGCCTGCTGATCGTGCGCTTCGGCATCCTGCCGATCCTGCTGCTGGGCGGCGTCGCATCGGCCGCCACCAACCTGCTGTTCGCCAGCCTGTCTGGGTTAGGGGTCATCGCCGCCCCCCTCGACTACGCCGAACGCACGGCCTGGGAGTTGATCGAGGCCCTGGACCCGCACATGCTGATGCTGGTGCTGACCATCACCCTGGACAACCTCAGCTCGGGCCTGGCCACCGCGGCTTTCGTCGCCTACCTGTCGAGCCTGACCAACCTCAAGTTCTCCGCCACCCAGTACGCGCTGCTCAGCTCCATCATGCTGCTGCTGCCACGCCTGGTCGGCGGATACTCCGGAGTGATGGTGGAAAAGCTGGGCTACGCGCAGTTCTTCCTTGCCACCGCCCTGCTCGGCATCCCCACCCTGCTGCTGATCATCCTGCAGTGGCGGCGCGGCGGCGCGCTGGTGAGCGAGCCGAGCAAGGTGTGACTCAGGCCGAAGCCTCGGAACTGATCATGCGCACCACCCGCTGCGGGAACGGAATGTCGATACCCGCCTGACGCAGACCATCGCGCACGCCCTCGTTGAGCATGAACATGACGCCCCAGTAGTCGCTGTTGTTGACCCACAGGCGCAGCGACAGGGTGATTGCACTGTCGCCCAGCGAGGTCACCACCACTTCCGGTGCCGGCTCGGCCAGCACCCGCGAATCCCGCGCCAGGCCCAGCAGCACTTCGCGCGCGGCCTGCAGGTCGGCGTCGTAGTCCACGCCGATATTGAAGATCACCTTGCGCGTGGCCTGATGCGAGCTGTTGACGATCGCACCATTGCTCAGCGAACCGTTGGGCAGGATCACGGTCTTGTTATCCACGGTGCGCAGCACGGTGTGAAAGATCTGGATACTGTCGACCGTACCCGCCACCCCCTGGGCCTCGATCCAGTCGCCAATGCGGAACGGACGGAACAGCAGAATCAGTACACCGCCGGCGAAGTTCGCCAAGCTGCCCTGCAGCGCCAGGCCAATGGCCAGTCCCGCCGCACCAATCACAGCAATGAAGGAGGCGGTCGAAATACCGATCATCGAGGCAACGCTGACCACCAGCAGCACCTTGAGGCCCATATTGGCCAGGCTGCCGATGAAACTGGTCAGCGCGGCATCCACCCGCCGTCCGCCCATCAAGGCCTGCAGCCTATGGGTCAAACGATTGATCAGCCACCAACCCAGCAGCAGCGTGAACAGCGCCAGAGTCAGCTTGCCGCTGTACTCCAGCACCACCGGCAACCAGCTTTCGGACAGTTTGATCATCTCGTCGAGATTGAACTCCATGGGGGTCACTCCTTTTTTCGGACAGCTAAAACGCCACCGCCATGGCGGGCCATGGCGGTGAAGGGTGTTCTATAGGGACGCCGGCAAGGCGTCAGGGTTCCGCCAGGCTGGCTTAGTCGCGGAAGTTGTTGTACTGCAGCGGCATGCCGAACTCCTTGCCACGCAGAGCTGCAATGGCCTCCTGCAGGTCATCGCGCTTCTTACCGGTGACGCGTACCTGCTCGCCCTGGATAGCCGCCTGAACCTTCAGCTTGCTGTCCTTGATATGGGCGACGATCTTCTTCGCCAGCTCCTTGTCGATGCCCTCGCGGAAGGTCACCTCCTGCTTCATCACCTTGCCGGAGGCGTAGGCATCCTTGGTTTCCATGCACTGGCAATCGATCTTGCGCTTGATCAGACAACTGCGCACGATGTCGAGCATCTGCTCCAGCATGAATTCGGCTTCGGCGGTCAGGGTCAGGCTCTTGTCCTTGCTTTCGATGCTGCACTTGCCGCGCAGGTCGAAGCGTCGTTCGAGCTCCTTGATGGCATTGTCGACCGCATTGGTCAGTTCGTGTTTGTCCAGTTCCGACACGACGTCGAACGAAGGCATGAGCTAGCTCCTGATGGACGGCGCGATCCTCCGCACGGAGTGAGCACGCCTGACTTGACGATAAAAATGGCGCGCCCATTATAACCAGTCTGATACGCACCGTTCGTCGCTGCGCCTTTCCCCTTCTACTTCAGTCGAGCTGCCAGCAATGCCCAACCCCCATCTCAGCATCCTGGTAGTGGACGATGCCAAGTTCTCCAGCGCCATGATCGGCCGCGCCCTGAGCCAGGCTGGCTACCAGGACGTACGTTTCGCCAACAGTGCTGCCGAGGCTCTGCGCCAGCTGGAGAAACGCCCCGCCAGCGTGCTGCTGGCCGACTGGCTGATGCCGGAGATGGACGGCCTGGAGCTGACCGGACGCGTACGCCAGCTGGACGAAACCGCCGAGCACTACACCTACGTCATCCTGCTCACCGGCAAGGAAGGTGAAAACGTACTGGCCGAGGCCTTCGACCGAGGCGTCGATGACTTCATCAGCAAATCCTCGATGAATGAGCAATTGATGCCCCGGGTGTATGCCGCCGACCGCCTGTGCAACAACCTGCAGCGCCTGCTGAACGAAAACCGCATGCTGACGCAGAACATCGCCAGCCTGGAGCAGCGCAATCTGGTCGACCCGCTGACCGGCCTCGGCAACCCGCGCTACCTGCAACAGAAGCTGGCAGACAGCCTACGCCAGGTCGAGTCGCGTGGCGGCGCCCTGTGCTACCTGTTGATCGGCCTGCAGGAAGGCGACGCGCTGCGTCGCCAGCACGGCAACGGTTTCTGGAACGAAGTGCTGCATGGCGTCGCCCGGCGCCTGCAACAACTGGTACGGCCGCTGGACGTGCTGACCCGGGTGGACGAAAACCACTTCGGCATCGTCACCCTGATCGAAGACCTGCAGGAGTGCTCGCCGAGCAGCTTCAAGCGCATGCATGACGGCCTCAACCTCAAGGCTTTCAAGACCAGCGAAGGGTTCATCAGCCTCAAGGCCGGTATCGCCCTGGTCGGCCTGGACGCCAAGTCCCTGCCCGTCGAACCCCGCCAACTGTTTGCCGAGGCCACCCGCCTGCTGCCCGAGTCCTACGTCAGCGGTCGGGTCAGCGCGGCGCGCCTGCCGCTGCCGCAGTGAATACCTGGTACATCCTCGGTGCCGGCAGCCTGGGTACACTCTGGGCCGCGCGCCTGGCCCGTGCAGGCCTGCCGGTCAAACTGCTCCTGCGTGACAGCACCCGCCTGAGCCGCTACCGCAGTGGCGGTGGCTTGAGCCTGGTGGAAAATGGCCAGACCAGCCTCTACCCCATCCCAGCGGAAACGGCCCAAGGCGGCACACCAATCGGCCGCGTGCTGCTGGCCTGCAAGGCCTACGATGCCGAAGAAGCGGCGGCCAGCCTCGCACCGCGCCTGAGCCCAGGCGCCGAGATCATCCTGCTGCAGAATGGCCTCGGCAGCCAGCAGGCCGTCGCCGAGCGACTGCCCAAGGCTCACTGCATCTTTGCCTCGAGCACCGAGGGCGCCTTTCGTGACGGCCCATTTCGCGCGGTTTTCGCCGGCCAGGGCCACACCTGGCTGGGGCAACCCGGCCAATCGGCAGAGCCTGCCTGGCTGAACGAACTGAGCCAGGCAGGCATCCCTCATCAGTGGACTGCGGACATCCTGGGCAAGCTATGGCGCAAGCTGGCGCTGAATTGCGCCATCAATCCACTGACCGTGCTGCACGGCTGCCAAAATGGCGGACTGCGCGATTTTCCCGAAGAAGTCGCCAATCTCTGCCGAGAACTGAGCGAACTTTTACTCCGCGCGGGGCAGCCCGAGGCCGCCAGCGGCTTGCACGAACAGGTACAGGGCGTGATCGAGCACACCGCGGCCAACTACTCCTCCATGTATCAGGACGTTCAGGCTGGGCGGCGCACCGAGATCAGCTTCCTGCTTGGCTATGCCTGTCATGAAGGTGAACGCCTGGGCCTGAGCCTGCCGCACCTGAAGGGCCTGCAGCAGCGCCTGCTGGCAGCACTGCAGGCCCGCGGATTGCCCCTGACCTGAAGCGAGGCTAACCTGCCCTTCCCTCTTGCTTGGAAGCCGCACCCTTGAGCCGTCTTCGCCAGCGCCTCGACAACCTGCCGGTTGGCCGCAAGCTGCTTGCCGCGCTGCTGGTACTACTGGCCACCGTCATGCTGGTGGCCAACCTGGCCTTCATCAGCGCCGCCTACTGGATCTCCCAGGAAAGTGTCGCACCGCAGGCTTTGCAAACGCTCGGCAGGCTGATCGCCACTTCGCACATCAGCAACGCCGCCTTGGCCTCGCCGGAGCAAGCCCGGCAACTGCTGGAACACCTGGACAGCTACACCCCGCTGCGTGCCGCAGCCCTCTACAACAGCGCCGGCCAACGCCTGGCCGAACTACAACTGGGCAAGCCCCTGCAGTTGCCTGCGCACAGCGAAGATCTAGAGCACTGGCGCCAGGGCGAATTCCGCACCACCCAACTCATCGACCTGCCCCAGGCAGGCAAACCTCCCGGACGCCTGCTGCTGGTCGCCTCCAGCGAGTTACCGGGTGCCTTCTACACCGGCACACTCACCGCCAGCGGCGTGATTCTGGTCATCAGCGTCATGCTCTGGGCGCTGATCGCGCGCCAGATCAAACGTCTGATCACTCGCCCCATCCGCCAGCTGGAAGAGCTCTCGCGCCAGGTCACCCGCGAGGAGAACTACGCGCTGCGCTCTGCCCGCGGCAACCAGGATGAGATCGGCAGCCTGGCCGACGCCTTCAACACCATGCTCAGCCGCATGGAAGCCCGCGAACAACAGCTCAAGCGCGCCCGTGATGATGCCGAGAGTGCCTTCGCCCAGGCCCAGAGCCTGGCCGAGGAAACCCGCCACTCCAATCGCAAGCTGGAACTGGAGGTGCAGGTACGCAGCAAGATCGAGAAAAAGCTCACCGGCTTCCAGAACTACCTCAACAACATCATCGACTCCATGCCCTCGGCGCTGATCGCCGTCGATGATCAACTCTACGTCACCCAGTGGAACCAGGAAGCCAGCGCGCTTTCAGGCACGCCACTGAACGCGGCGCTGAACCAGCCGGTGTTTCTCGCCTTTCCACCGCTCAAGCCCTTTCTGCCACAACTCAAGCGAGCCGCCGAGAAGCATCAGGTAGAAAAGGTCGAACGCGTCACCTGGCTGCGCGGAGACGAACCCCATCACTACGCCCTGACCTTCTACCCGCTGATGGGGGCCAGTGGTCGCGGCGCGGTCATCCGTATCGACGACATCACCCAGCGCCTGTCCCTCGAGGAAATGATGGTGCAGTCGGAGAAGATGCTCTCGGTCGGCGGCCTGGCCGCCGGCATGGCCCATGAGATCAACAACCCCCTCGGCGCCATCCTGCACAACGTGCAGAACGTGCGCCGGCGCCTGTCCGCCGAGCTGGCGAAGAACCAGGAACAGGCACGCGCCGTCGGTATCGCCCTGGACGACGTCAACGCCTACCTGCAGGCTAGGGAGATTCCACAGCTGCTCGACGGCATTCAGCAGGCCGGCTCGCGGGCGGCGAAGATCGTCAGCCACATGCTCGCCTTCAGTCGGCGCAGTAATCGCCAGCTGGCGCCCTGCCAGCTGCCGCAGCTGATCGAGCAGGCCCTGGAAATCGCCGGCAATGACTTCGACCTCACGGAAAGCTTCGACTTCAAGGGCCTGACCATCGTCCGCGACTTCGATCCGCAGCTGGAACCGGTACCGGCCACCGCCAACGAGCTGGAGCAGGTCATTCTCAACCTGCTGAAGAACGCCGCCCAGGCCATTCACCTGCGCGACGACGACCACCAACCGGGGCGCATCATCCTGCGTACCCGGCGCACCCCGCCCTGGGCCGAAATCCAGGTGGAGGACAACGGCGTGGGCATGCCGGAGAGCGTGCGCAAGCGCATCTTCGAGCCCTTCTTCACTACCAAGGAAGTGGGTCAGGGCACCGGCCTGGGCCTGTCCGTGTCGTATTTCATCGTCACCAACAACCACAAGGGCCAGCTGGAAGTGCACTCCACCCCCGGCCAGGGCACCTGCTTCACCCTGCGCCTGCCGCTGACGGCGGCGCCCGAACAGATGAGTCACTGAAATGGGTTACCGACTGAGCAAGATCTACACGAAGACCGGCGACAAGGGCGAGACCGGCCTGGCCGATGGCCGCAGGGTGAGCAAGGACCACCCGCGGATCGAGGCCATGGGTGAGCTGGACAACCTCAACAGCCAGATCGGCCTGCTGCTCGCCGAACTGGCCGAGCAGCAATCCGCCTGCCCCGGACTTAGCGAGATCAGCGACGTTCTGGCGCCCTGCCAGCACCGCCTGTTCGACCTTGGCGGCGAACTGGCGATGCCCGAGTATCAGGCGCTGCAGGAAGACGAGGTGGCGCGTCTGGAAGTGGCCATCGACCAGTGGAACGAGGAAGTCGGCCCGCTCACCAACTTCATCCTGCCCGGCGGTTCGCGACTGATCGCTCAGGCTCATGTCTGCCGCGGCCTGGCGCGCAGCGCCGAGCGCCGCTGCCAGCACCTCAACGCCGTGGAGCCGCTACGCCCGGTGGGCATGGCCTACGTCAATCGTCTGTCCGACCTGCTGTTCGTCGCCGCGCGCCTGATCGCACGCCGCCAAGGCATTGCCGAAGTGCTCTGGAAGGCGGCGCAGAAGCCCTAGCCGGCATCTCACGCAGCGCGCCCGCGGCGGGCGTCGCTGCGCTCAACCTAGGCGGTCCGACCCAACCTGCGGATCACCCTTGCGGCCAGAAGGCGCGGATGCCTGCCACGCCCTGAGCGCCGATCTGCCAGGCGCGCTCGCGGTCGTCCGGCCCCACGCCACCCAGCAGATAGGCGGGAATATTGCTCTCGCGCAGCAGCTGCGCCGCCTGCTCCCAGCCCAACGGCGTGGCCTCGGGGTGGGTCTGCGTGGCCTGCAATGGTGACAGGGTGACGAAGTCGACGCCCATGCGCGCCGCTAGCGCCAACTCCTCCGCACCGTGACAGGACGCGGCCAGCCAGCGCTGGCCCGGGAAGGGCCGACCATTGGGCGCGTACTTGCGCAATTGTTCGGCGGTCAGGTGCCAGCCGGCGGCCGGAAAATCGCCGAGCCATTCCAGCGGCCCCTTGAGCATCAGCTGCGCCTTGCCGGCGCACAGCCCTTGAACGTCCACCGCCAGGTCACGGTACTGCGGGTCGAACATGTTCGGCGCGCGCAGCTGGATCAGCTTCGCCCCCGCCGCCAGGGCGGCGCGCACGCCACGCAGCAGTTCGGCCGGCTCGAGGCCATCCGGGGTGATCAGGTAGCTGTCAGGCAGGCGTGCCGCAGCCACTATCGGCTGGTTGGCGGCCGGGAACTCATAGTCGAGCAGCTCACGCTCGCTGGCCCAGGCCAGCGGCTGGCCCTCGGCGCCATGAGGTTCACCGCTGAAGGCACTCACCTCCCAGACATCCAGCAGCACCTGCTTGTCCGGATAGTCGTGGTGCACCTGAATCAGCGGCCGGGCCGCTTCGACACGGATACCCAGCTCCTCGTGCAGTTCGCGCGTCAGGGCATCGCGTACCTGCTCGCCGGCCTCCACCTTGCCTCCGGGAAACTCCCACAGGCCACCCTGGTGCTGGCTGGCAGCCCGCTTGGCGATCAGTACGCGGTCATCGTCGCCGCGGATCACCGCGGCGGCCACATGCACTCGCTTCATGCTTTGTTCTCCGTTTCCTGCAAACCGGCCTGATACCAACGCTGAAAGGCCGGCCATTGATAAATTGTCGTCACGTAGGCCTGCGCCTCCTGCGGCAGCAGCACCCGGTAACTGCGCAGGCGCGCCGTCACGGGCGCGAAGAAGGCATCGGCGATGCTCGCCTGGCCGAACAGGAAGGCGCCGTCCTGACCGTACTGCTCGCGGCAGCTCTGCCACAGGGCGCAGATGCGTGCGATGTCCGCCTGCACCTCGGCTGGCACCTCGGCCAGGGCCTTGTCGCGACTCAGGTCCATCGGCAAATGGCTGCGCAGAGCCACGAAGCCACTGTGCATCTCCGCGCAAGCCGAACGCGCCAGGGCACGGGCCGCCTGACCACGGGGCCACAGATGCGCCTCGGGGAAACGCTCGGCCAGGTACTCGGCGATGGCCAGTGAGTCCCAGATTACCCCGTCTTCGCTTTTCAGTACCGGCACCTTGCCGGTAGGCGAATGCTGCAGCAAATGCCGCCGGCTCTCGGGGCCATACAGCGAGACCAGGACTTCCTCGTAGGGCGCGCCAGCCAGCTCCAGCGTCAACCAGGCGCGCAGCGACCAGGACGAGTAGTTCTTGTTGCCGATGACCAGGGTGAGGGACATGGAGCTCTCCAAATCAGGTGGGTTGGACCGACCTTAAGAGCGCCCCAGGCCAATAGCAAATTCCCGGTATTCATGGAGCCATGACTACCGGGAATCCTGACACCACTCAGCGCTACGCGTGGATCAGGTGCGGTATTCCGCGTTGATCTTCACGTACTCATGGGACAGGTCGGTAGTCCAGATGGTTTCGCTGCAGGTGCCGCGACCCAGCTCGATACGGATGGTGATTTCCTCGCGCGCCATCACCGCCGCGCCCTGCGCCTCGGTGTAGGTGGAGGCACGGCCGCCCTGGCTGGCGATGCACACCTCGCCGAGAAACACGTCGATCTTGCTCACGTCCAGGCTCGGCACACCGGCATAGCCGACAGCGGCGAGGATGCGCCCCCAGTTGGGATCGGAGGCAAACAGTGCGGTCTTGATCAGCGGCGAGTGAGCCACGGCATAACCGACATCCAGGCACTCCTGGTGGGTACCGCCGCCATTGACCTGCACGGTGACGAACTTGGTCGCGCCCTCGCCGTCACGGACGATGGCCTGAGCCACTTCCATGAACACCTCGAAAACCGCCTGCTTGAGCTTGGCAAACAGCTCGCCGGAAGCACTGGTGATTTCCGGCAGCGCCGCCTGGCCAGTGGCGATCAGCATGCAGCAGTCGTTGGTCGAGGTATCGCCATCGATGGTGATGCGGTTGAACGATTTGTTCGCCGCATCGCGCACGAGGTCCTGCAGCACGCTGCGCGCCACCTTAGCGTCGGTGGCGATGTAGCCGAGCATGGTGGCCATGTTCGGGCGGATCATGCCGGCGCCCTTGCTGATGCCGGTCACGGTCACGGTTACGCCGTCATGCACGAACTGGCGGCTGGCGCCCTTGGGCAGGGTGTCGGTGGTCATGATGCCGGTGGCCGCTTCGGCCCAGTGGTTCTCGTGCAGATCATCCAGGGCCGCCTGCAGCGCGCCTTCGATCTTCTCCACTGGCAGTGGCTCGCCAATCACCCCGGTAGAGAACGGCAGCACGGCACCGTCAGGTACACCGGCCAGCGCAGCCAGGGCGGCACAGGTGCGGCGGGCATTGGTCAGGCCGTCCGGGCCGGTACCGGCGTTGGCGTTGCCGGTGTTGGTCAGCAGGTAACGCACTTCACCTTGCATGCGCTCGCGGGTCACCAGCACCGGCGCCGCGCAGAAGGCATTGGTGGTGGTCACCCCGGCCACGCGCGAACCTTCGGCGCAGCGCATCACCACCACGTCCTTGCGCCCGGGGCGCTTGATGCCGGCAGAGGCAATACCGAGTTCGAAACCGGGAACCGGGTGCAGAGTAGGCAGGGGACCAAGACCGACGGCCATGTGGAACGCTCCTTCGAAGGCAGTGCAGATGCCGCGACACGCGGCTGAGGTTGGAAAAACGCCGCGAGCGGCAGAGCCGGTCGCGGCGTTGTCTATATAGCAGGCCCGGCCTGGATCAGCTCAGCTGACCGTGGCAGTGCTTGTACTTCTTGCCGGAGCCGCACGGACAGGGCTCGTTGCGACCGATCTTCGGCTCGCTACGCACCGCACTGGCCACGGCCACGTCACCCTCGGCCTCCGCTGCTTCGGCACCGGGCATAGCCGAAGCCTCGGCATGCTGGAACTGCATGCGGGCGGCCATGGCTTCGGCCTCCCGACGCAGACGCGCCTCTTCTTCAGCCGGATCCTCGCGACGCACCTGAACATGGGACAGTACGCGAATGGTGTCACGCTTGATCGAGTCGAGCAGCTCCTGAAACAGGGTGAAGGACTCACGCTTGTATTCCTGCTTGGGGTTCTTCTGCGCATAGCCGCGCAGATGAATGCCGTGGCGCAGGTGATCCATGGTCGCCAGGTGGTCTTTCCACAGGTCGTCGAGCACGCGCAGCAGCATCTGCTTCTCGAAGGTACGCAGGGCCTCCGCACCAGCCAGGGACTCCTTCTCGGCATAGGCGGTCAGCAGTTCCTGGAGGATGCGCTCGCGCAGGGTCTCCTCGTACAGCTTCTCGTCTTCATCGAGCCACTGCTGGATCGGCAGCTGGATGGCGAAATCACTGTTCAGCGCCGCTTCCAGGCCCTGGATATCCCACTGTTCCGGCAGCGACTGTGGGGGGATATGGGCGTCAATGGTGGCGGCCAGGGCTTCTTCGCGGAACTCGGTGATGGTTTCGGCAACATCGTTGGACGCCAGCAGGCTGTTGCGCATGTGGTAGATCACCTTGCGCTGCTCGTTGGCCACATCGTCGTACTCAAGCAGCTGCTTGCGCATGTCGAAGTTGCGCCCCTCGACCTTGCGCTGGGCCTTCTCGATGGCGTTGGTCACCATGCCGTGCTCGATGGCCTCGCCGGACTGCATGCCCAGGGCTTTCATGAAATTCTTCACCCGGTCGGAGGCGAAGATGCGCATCAGGTTGTCTTCCAGCGACAGGTAGAAGCGGCTGGAACCCGGATCACCCTGGCGGCCGGCACGGCCACGCAGCTGGTTGTCGATACGGCGGGACTCGTGGCGCTCGGAAGCAATCACGTGCAGGCCGCCGGCCTCGATCACCTGCTGATGGCGCTTCTGCCACTCGGCCTTGATCTGTGCGATCTGCTCTTCGCTCGGGTTTTCCAGGCCGGCCACTTCGGCCTCCCAGTTGCCACCGAGGAGAATGTCGGTACCGCGACCGGCCATGTTGGTGGCCAGTGTCACGGCGCCTGGACGCCCCGCCTGGGCGATGATCTCGGCTTCCTTCTCGTGGTACTTGGCGTTGAGCACCTTATGCTCGATGCCGGCCTGCTCCATGAGCTTGGAAACGTACTCGGAGGTCTCGATGGACGCGGTACCGACCAGGATCGGCCGGCCCTGGGCCTGGCTTTCCTTGATGTCGGTGATGATCGCCTGGTACTTCTCTTCCTGGGTCAGGTACACCAGGTCGTTGTAGTCCTTTCGGGCAATCGGACGGTGCGTCGGAATCACCACCACGTCGAGACCGTAAATCTGGCGGAACTCGAAGGCTTCGGTGTCGGCAGTACCGGTCATGCCGGCCAGCTTGTTGTACAGGCGGAAATAGTTCTGGAAGGTGGTCGAAGCCAGGGTCTGGCTCTCGGCCTGAATATTCACCCCCTCCTTGGCCTCGATGGCCTGGTGCAGGCCTTCGGACAGACGACGACCGGGCATGGTACGGCCGGTGTGTTCGTCGATCAGGATCACCTGGCCGTTCTGCACGATGTATTCGATGTTGCGATGGAACAGCTTGTGCGCACGCAGACCGGCATAGACGTGGGTCAGCAGGCTGAGGTTGTGCGCGGAGTACAGGCTCTCGCCCTCGCCCAGCAGGCCGGAGGCGGTGAGCATTTCCTCGACGTACTGGTGGCCGGACTCGTTGAGCTCGACCTGGCGGGCCTTCTCATCGATCTTGTAGTGGCCTTCCTGGGTAACGACGCCCTCCTCTTCCTCGATGTGCTGGGTGAGGCGCGGGATCAGCTTGTTGATCTCCATGTACAGACGCGAACTGTCTTCGGCCTGCCCGGAGATGATCAGCGGTGTACGCGCTTCGTCGATGAGGATGGAGTCCACTTCGTCGACCACGGCGAAATTCAGCTCGCGCTGGAACTTGTCTTCCAGGCTGAACGCCATGTTGTCGCGCAGGTAGTCGAAACCGAATTCGTTGTTGGTACCGTAGGTGATGTCGCTGGCGTAGGCGGCACGTTTCTCTTCCGGCGGCTGGAACGGGGTGACCACGCCCACCGACAGGCCGAGGAACTCATACAACGGGCGCATCCAGTTGGCGTCACGGCGAGCCAGGTAGTCGTTCACCGTGACCACGTGCACACCCTTGCCGGACAGTGCGTTGAGGTACACCGCCAGGGTGCCCACCAGGGTCTTGCCTTCACCGGTGCGCATCTCGGCGATCTTGCCTTCGTGCAGGGTCATGCCACCGATCAGCTGCACATCGAAGTGGCGCATGCCCATCACCCGCTTGCCGGCCTCCCGCGCCACGGCGAAAGCTTCCGGCAGCAACTGGTCAAGGGTTTCCCCCTTGGCCAGGCGTGCTTTGAACTCGTCGGTCTTGGCTTTGAGTTGCTCGTCGGAGAGCGACAGTAGCTGCTCTTCCAGGGCGTTGATCGCGGTCACTGTCTTGAGCATGCGTTTGACTTCACGCTCGTTCTTGCTTCCAAAAAGTTTCTTCAACAGTGGCGCAAACATATCGACGGATTCTTCCACGCTGGGGGATGGAGAGTGGTGCCTGAGCACGACCCGGCAGCCAGCTCGGCTGCGTGCGAAAGGGGGCATTCTACCCGGAAACGTTGGTGAGAAAAGGGCGAACTCCCACACCACTGCCGCATACTGCCAGCAGACCGTTCAACTCTATATGGGGACGAGCACCGACAGCTGCAAGGGCCTTTGCTAAGATGGCGAACATCTCCATCGAGCCCAGCCAATGAACCATCGCCCACCTGTCGCCAAGACTCCCAGCGCACTGCTGCGCGAGCACCGCCCGCTGCAGGCGTTGCTCAGCGCAGCCCAGCGCCTGGAGAAGCTGCAGGCGCTGGTGGAAACGCAACTGGAACCCGCGGCGCGCGAGCATTGCCTGGTGGCCAGCTGGCAAGCCGGCTGCCTGTTGCTACTCACCAGCAACGGTCACTGGGCAACTCGCCTGCACTATCAGCAGCGCCGGCTACAGCGCGCTCTGCAGCAACTTCCGGAATTCGCCGAACTGCAGAAGATCCAGGTGAAGGTACGCCCTCCAAATACCCAGGTAGCCTACCAGGGGCACACGGTCGAGTTGTCCCAGTCTGCGGCCGAAAGCCTCAACTGCGCAGCCGAAGGCATCCGCGACCCGAAGCTACGCGCAGCACTGGAACGCCTGGCCCGTAACGCCAAGTAACGAGAAACGAAAAGGCCACCCGAAGGTGGCCTTTTAGCTACGCGAAAGAGTCCTGCACTTAGCCGGCCGCAACCGGGCGCATGTAGGAAATCGGCGCGGTGCTGGCGTCATCGAACACCACCACTTCCCAGGCATCGGTCTGCTCCATCAGCGTACGCAGCAGGCGGTTGTTCAGCGCGTGCCCGGACTTGAAGCCCTTGAACTCGCCGATCAGGCTGTTGCCCAGCAGATAGAGGTCGCCAATGGCGTCGAGGATCTTGTGCTTGACGAACTCGTCCTCATAACGGAGGCCGTCTTCGTTAAGCACGCGGAACTCGTCGACCACGATGGCGTTATCCACGCTACCCCCCAGCGCCAGGTTGTTCGAACGAAGGAATTCGATGTCGCGCATGAAACCGAAGGTGCGTGCGCGGCTGACTTCCTTGACGAAGGAGGTGCTGGAGAAATCGACGCTGGCGGTCTGAGTACGACCGCGGAACACCGGGTGATCGAAATCGATCTCGAAGCTCACCTTGAAGCCGTCGAAGGGCAGGAAGGTGGCACGCTTGTCGCCCTCCTCCACGCTCACTTCGCGCAGGACCCGGATGAACTTCTTGGGGGCGTCCTGCTCTTCCAGTCCGGCGGACTGAATCAGGAATACAAAGGGACCGGCGCTGCCGTCCATGATCGGAACTTCGGATGCCGAGAGCTCGACGTAGGCGTTATCGATGCCCAGGCCTGCCATGGCCGAAAGCAAGTGCTCAACGGTATCCACCTTGACGTCACCATTGACCAGCGTGGTCGACATGGTGGTCTCACCGACATTCTCGGCGCGGGCGGGGATTTCCACGACCGGATCCAGATCGGTGCGACGGAACACGATACCGGTATCCACAGGGGCTGGCTTGAGGGTCAGGTACACCTTCTCCCCAGAGTGCAGGCCAACACCGGTGGCGCGGATGATGTTCTTCAGGGTGCGTTGTCTGATCATGGTTTTGGCTGCTTGTGCGCTTGTTGCGAACTGTTTTCAACAATGGGCGGCGATAATAGCAGAACCGCCCTTTGCTGAACACCAATCACCGATATACTCCTGATAGACAGCATCAATCAGCCTGACGACGCAGGAAAGCCGGAATATCGAGATAGTCCAGGTCATCCTGAGTATTCAGCTTGGCTGCTGCGGCACTACCGGCAAGGCTCTGGCGCTGAACAGTCGGGCGCTCGTAGTCCTTGTAGTTGACGGCCGGCTGCTCGGCAGCACGCGGTGCGGCAGCGTTCAGGGTAGCGGCGGCAGACGGTGCAGCAGCCTGCACGGTATTGTCGATAACCTTGACCGGCTTCTCGATTCGCGCACCCAGGCCAGTCGCCACCACGGTCACATGCAGTTCGTCGCGCATATCCGGATCGATCACCGCACCGACCTTGACGGTGGCGGCCTCGGAGGCAAACGCCTCGATGATCTCACCTACGGCGGCGTACTCGCCCAGGGACAGATCCAGACCAGCGGTGATGTTGACCAGAATGCCGCGGGCGCCCTGCAGGTTGACGTCTTCCAGCAGCGGGTTGCGGATGGCCGCTTCAGTGGCTTCACGTGCACGGTTCGGACCGCTGGCGGCGCCAGTGCCCATCATGGCCATGCCCATCTCGCCCATCACGGTCTTCACGTCGGCGAAGTCGACGTTCATCAGGCCCGGACGCTGCATGATGTCGGAGATACCGCGCACCGCGCCGGAGAGCACGTCGTCAGCCTTGGCGAAGGCGGACAGCAGGCTGGCGTCCTTGCCGAGAATGGTCAGCAGCTTCTCGTTGGGGATGGTGATCAGCGAGTCGACGCACTCGGACAGGGCACGAATACCCTCGTCGGCGACCTGCATGCGCTTGCGGCCTTCGAAGGGGAACGGACGGGTCACCACCGCGACGGTGAGGATGCCCATTTCCTTGGCCACTTCGGCGATGATCGGCGCCGCGCCGGTACCGGTACCGCCGCCCATGCCGGTGGTGATGAAGACCATGTCCGCGCCTTGCAGCACTTCGGCGATGCGATCACGGTCTTCCATGGCGGCCTGACGGCCGATTTCCGGGTTGGTGCCGGCGCCCAGGCCCTTGGTCACGCCTGGACCGAGTTGCAGCACACTGCGTGCGCCGACGTTCTTCAACGCCTGCGCATCGGTGTTGGCGCAGATGAACTCCACGCCTTCGACGTTGTTCTTGATCATGTGGTTGACAGCGTTACCGCCGCCGCCGCCCACGCCGATCACCTTGATCACTGCACTTTGAGGCGCGTTATCTACGAGCTCGAACATATCCCCTCTCCTTCCTTTTTAGTTTTATCGCCTACAACTACCGCGGGTTACACATCAGAAATTGCCCTGGACCCAGCGTTTCAGCCGTTCCAGTACAGGTGTCTTGGGCTCATCGCCAAATTGAATGCCGGGAGCGTGATAGCCGTCGGCCTGCTTCTGCAGCCCGTACATCAGCAGCCCCACGCCGGTGGAATAGATCGGGTTGCGCACCACGTCGGTCAGACCCTTGACGCTGTGCGGCACACCCAGACGCACCGGCATATGGAAAATTTCTTCGGCCAGTTCTACAGCACCTTCCATCTTGGCGGTGCCACCGGTCAGCACGATGCCGGCCGGAATCATGTCTTCGTAGCCACTGCGACGCAGCTCGGCCTGGATCAGGGTGAACAGCTCGTCGTAGCGCGGCTCGACCACTTCGGCCAGGGACTGGCGCGACAGGTCGCGGGGGGCGCGCTCACCGACGCTGGGCACCTTGATGGTCTCGCCGGCGCCAGCCAGCTTGGCCAGGGCGCAGGCGTAGCGAATCTTGATCTCTTCGGCGTACTGGGTCGGCGTACGCAGGGCCATGGCGATGTCGTTGGTGACCTGGTCGCCGGCAATCGGAATCACCGCCGTGTGGCGAATGGCGCCTTCGGTGAAGATGGCGATGTCGGTGGTACCACCGCCGATATCGACCAGGCACACGCCCAGCTCCTTCTCGTCCTCGGTCAGCACCGAGTAGGCGGAAGCCAGCTGTTCGAGAATGATGTCGTCCACTTCCAGGCCGCAGCGGCGCACGCACTTCTCGATGTTCTGCGCGGCGTTGGTGGCGCAGGTAACCACATGCACCTTGGCCTCCAGGCGTACGCCGGACATGCCCATGGGCTCGCGCACACCTTCCTGGTTATCGATCACGTAGTCCTGCGGCAGGGTGTGCAGCACGCGCTGGTCGGCCGGAATGGCCACCGCCTGGGCGGCATCCAGTACGCGCTCCAGATCGGCCGGGCTGACCTCGCGATCACGAATGGCGACGATGCCGTGGCTGTTCAGGCTGCGGATATGGTTGCCGGCAATGCCGACGAAGGCCGAGTGGATGCGGCAGCCGGCCATCAGCTGCGCTTCTTCGATGGCGCGCTGGATCGACTGCACGGTGGACTCGATGTTCACCACCACGCCCTTCTTCAAACCGCGCGACGGGCTGGTGCCGATGCCGACGATGTCCAGCTCGCCATCGGCCGTCACCTCGCCCACCAGCGCCACCACCTTGGAGGTGCCGATGTCCAGGCCGACGATCATCTTGCCGCTCTGCACGCTTGCCATGAGTTACCGTTCTCCTTGATTCACTGTGCGGCCGCGGCAACCGCCGCCGCTGGCGCCACCGGTTCGCGCCAGGCCACGGCGAGGCCGTTGGCGTAACGCAGGTCGATGCGCTCGATATTCGTCATCTGCTGCTTCAGCACCTTGTCGTGGATGGCAGCAAAGCGCCGCATCTTGTCCACCAGGTGATCCCGGCCGAGGAGAATCTCCACGCCCTGGGCGGTGCTGAGGAACCAGCTACCGTGCTCGCGCAACTCCAGGCGGGTGATGGAAAAGCCCATCGGCCGCAGGAGCTGGCTGAGCACCTGATACTGCTGCATCACCTGCTGCTGGGCGCGCTTAGGACCCGACAACAGGGGCAAGTGTTCGTAATTGGCTGCCTCGCTCGGACCGAAGGCACGGCCCTGGTTGTTGAGCAGCGCCTCGTTGCCCCAGCGCGCCACCGGCAACTGCTCCTGCAGGCTGATGGCGACCTGGTCCGGCCATACGCGGCGCACTTCGGCGTGGGCGATCCACGGCATCTGCTCCAGCTCGGCACGCATGCCGGCCAGGTCGACAGTGAAGAAGCTGGCCGAAACGAACGGCGCAATGCGCTCCTGCACCGCCTGCTGGCTGATGTAACTCAATTCACCCTGCACACTGATACGGCTGATCGGACGGTCGGCATAGGGAATCAGGCGCTGTGCCAGCTCATAGGTTCCCATGCCCAGGCCGAGCAGCATCAGCGGCCACAACAGCCGCTTGAGCCCACTGAAATCCGGCCGTGGCAGACGCGCGGACAGCGGCTGCTTGGGCACCATCCGGCTCGCCCCGCGCGCAGCAATGGGCTGACGCCGAGAGGCGCCTCCCATGGGCTGCGGGTGACGAACAGTGGCAACCATGCTTAACCCCTCGCCTCCACGCTATCGGCCAGGATCGCCAACACCAGTTGCTGGAAGTCCAGGCCGGCAGCGCGCGCAGCCATCGGCACCAGACTGTGATCGGTCATGCCCGGCACGGTGTTCACTTCCAGCAGCCAGAACTTGCCGTCGGCATCCTGCATCACATCGGCCCGGGCCCAACCCTGGGTGCCGACGGCCTCGCAGGCGCGCGCAGTCAATTCCTTCAGTTCAGCTTCCTTCTCGGTCGACAGGCCGCACGGCACGCGGTACTGGGTATCGCTGGCCAGATACTTGGCGTCGTAGTCGTAGAAGGTGTGCGGTGTGCCCAGGCCGATGGGCGGCAGCACTTCGCCGCGCAGCATGGCGACGGTGTACTCGGGGCCGTCGATCATCTGCTCGACCAGTACCTGCGAGTCGAACTGACTGGCGTCTTTCCAGGCAGCAATCAGTGCCTCCACATCGGCCACCTTGGCCATGCCGATGCTGGAACCTTCGTGAGCCGGCTTGACGAACAGCGGGAAGCCGAGCTCAGTGGCCGCAGCGCGGCAGTCCTCTTCGCAGGCCAGGGTGGCATGGGCAGGCGTCGGCAAACCCAGGCTCAGCCACACGCGCTTGGTGCGCAGCTTGTCCATGGCCAGTGCCGAAGCGAGGATGCCGCTGCCGGTGTAGGGAATGCCGGCGCACTCGAGCAAGCCCTGCATGGAGCCATCCTCACCGCCACGACCGTGCAGCACGATGAAGGCGCGGTCGATCTTCTCGGCGCTCAGGCGCTGCAGGAAGTCGTCACCCACGTCGATGCCGAAGGCGTCCACACCGGCCGCCTGCAAGGCTTCCAGCACGGCGGCGCCGGACTTCAGCGACACGGCACGCTCGGCACTCTTGCCGCCGAACAGCACGGCGACACGACCGAAGGCCTTGGGGTCGAGGGTGGATTGCAGACTCATTTCGACTCACCTTGAACAGCAAATAGCGGGTGCTTGAGCAGTTGCGGGGCCACGCCGCCGATATCGCCGGCGCCCTGGCACAGCAGAATGTCGCCGGCACGCAACAGCGGCTTGATGATCGGTGCCAGATCGGCGCCACGCTCGACGTAGATCGGGTCGAGCTGGCCGCGCTGGCGGATGCTGTGGGCCAGCTGGCGGCTGTCGGCGCCGGGGATCGGCTCTTCGCCGGCCGGGTAGACCTCCATCAGCAGCAACACGTTGGCGTCGCCCAACACCTGGACGAAGTCGTCGTACAGGTCGCGGGTACGGCTGAAACGGTGCGGCTGGTACAGGATCACCAGACGGCGCTCCGGCCAGCCGCCGCGCACGGCCTTGATCACCGCCGCCACTTCGCGCGGGTGGTGACCGTAGTCATCGACCAGCATCACGCTACCGCCGTCGACTGGCAGCTCGCCGTAGACCTGGAAGCGCCGGCCGACACCCTGAAAGCCCGACAGGCCCTGGACGATGGCGGCATCTTCGATGCCTTCGTCGCTGGCGATGGCGATGGTGGCCAGCGCGTTCAATACGTTGTGGTTGCCCGGCATGTTCACCGACACGTCCAGCGGCTCGCGGCCCGGGCGCAGCACGGTGAAGAAGGTCTGCATGCCCTGCTGGCGCACATTGATGGCGCGCACGTCGGCATCTTCGGCAAAGCCGTAGGTCACGGTCGGGCGTGCCACCTGCGGCAGCAACTCGCGCACCACCGGATCGTCCACGCAGAGCACGGCCAGGCCGTAGAACGGCAGGTTGTGCAGGAATTCGATGAAGGTCTTCTTCAGGACGTTGAAGTCGCCGCCATAGGTGCTCATGTGGTCGGCGTCGATGTTGGTGACCACCGAAACCATCGGCTGCAGGTGCAGGAAGCTGGCGTCGCTCTCGTCCGCCTCGGCGATCAGGAAACGGCTGCCACCCAGCTGGGCGTTGGTGCCGGCGGCGTTAAGACGGCCACCGATGACGAAGGTCGGGTCCAGGCCGCCAGCGGCGAATACCGAGGCCAGCAGGCTGGTGGTGGTGGTCTTGCCATGGGTTCCGGCAACGGCGATGCCGTGGCGGTAGCGCATCAACTCGGCCAGCATCTCGGCGCGCGGCACTACCGGAATGCGGCGTTCCAGGGCAGTGGCCACTTCCGGGTTAGAGGTATTGATGGCGCTGGACACCACCAGCACATCGGCCTGCTCGGCGTTCTCCGCGCGGTGGCCGATGAAGATCTGCGCGCCGAACTTTTCCAGGCGCTCGGTCACGGCCGAGGCCTTGAGGTCGGAGCCGGAAACTTCGTAGCCGAGGTTGAGCAGCACCTCGGCGATGCCGCACATGCCGGCGCCGCCGATGCCGACGAAGTGGATGCGGCGAATCCGGCGCATGCGGCGGATTTCGGAGCGGGCAGCAGCGGGAGACTTAGCCACGGGCCACCTCCAGGCAGATTTCCACCACCGTGCGGGTGGCATCGGGCTTGGCCAGGCTGCGCGCGGTGCGGCCCATGGCTTGGAGTTTTTCTGGGTGCATCAGAACCTCGGTCAACTGCGCGGCGAGTTTGTCCGCGTCAGTGGCATGTTGCGGCAGAAGGATGGCGGCGCCCTCCTTCGCCAGATAGTCGGCATTGCGGCTCTGGTGATCGTCGATCGCGTGCGGCAGCGGCACGAGGAATGACGGCAGGCCGGCGGCGGCCAGCTCGCTGACGGTCAGCGCGCCGGCGCGGCAGATCACCAGATCAGCCCAGGCGTAAGCACGGGCCATATCCTTGATGAAGGGTGCGACCTCGGCTTCGACCGCCACTTCGCGATAACGCTCCGCCGTGATCGCATCATGTTGCTTGCCCGCCTGGTGGAATACCTGAGGGCGCAGCTCGACCGGCAGCTTGGCCAGGGCCGCCGGGATCAGTTTGTTCAGCGGTTCGGCGCCCAGGCTGCCGCCCAGCACCAGCAGGCGCGGCTTGCGCCCGGCCAGGGCGTCGCGCGGGGTCTCCAGGAACAGCTCCTCGCGCACCGGGTTGCCGGTGGTGCGCAGCTTGGCGCGTCGACTGAAGGTGTTCGGGAAGGCCTCACAGACACGGGCGGCGAACGGCACCAGGCTGCGGTTGGCGGTGCCGGCCACGGCGTTCTGCTCATGGATCACCAATGGCGCACCATTCAGGCGTGCCGCCAGGCCGCCCGGCCCGGTGACGAAACCGCCCATGCCCAGCACGCATACCGGCTGTAGCTCGCGCATGACCTTGCGTGCCTGCCACAGCGCGCGCACCAGTTGGAACGGTGCCTTGAGCAGGGCCAGCTTGCTCTTGCCACGCAGGCCAGCCACCTGAATCCGGTGCAACGGCAGATCCGCTGCCGGCACCAATTCGTTCTCGATACCGCGCGGCGTGCCCAGCCAGTGCACGGCATAGCCACGGGCCTTGAACTCGCGGGCACAAGCCAGCGCCGGGAACACGTGGCCGCCAGTGCCGCCAGCCATGATCAGAACGTTACCGCGCATGCTTGACCTCCTCGGTGTCGAAGAAGTCCGACTCGCTGAATTCGATTTCCTCGCTACCCAGCGAGGTACGGCGCTCCCACTCGATGCGCAGGAGCATGGCCAGGGACACGCAGCAGATGATCAGCGAGCTGCCGCCATAGCTCAGGAACGGCAGGGTCAGCCCTTTGGTCGGCAGCAGGCCGACGTTCACGCCGATATTGATCAGCACCTGGCCGATCCACTGCATGGCGATGCCGTAGGCCACATAGGCCGAGAAGAACTGCTTGGCCTTCTCCGCCCACAGGCCGATGTACAGCGCGCGCACGGCGACGAACACGAACAGGCCGACGGTGACCAGCGCCCCGATCATGCCCAGCTCCTCGGCCAGCACGGCGAAGACGAAGTCGGTATGCGCTTCGGGCAGGTAGAACTGCTTCTGGATGCTGTTGCCCAGCCCCACGCCGAACCACTCGCCACGGCCGAAGGCGATCAGCGCTTGGCTCAGCTGGTAACCGGCGCCGTACTGGTCGGCCCAGGGATCGACGAAGTTGGTCAGGCGCTCCAGGCGATAGGCCTGGCTGGTCATCACCAGCACGCCGGCGGCCAGCACCACACCGACCAGCGGAATGAAGCGCAGCAGGTTGATGCCGCCGAGGAACAGCATGGCGATGCACGAGCCGACCAGCACCACGGTGGCGCCGAAGTCCGGCTCGGCCAGCAGCAGGGCGGCCATCGGACCGAGCACCAGCATTGGCTTGAGGAAGCCGGAGAGCTTTTCGCGCACCTCTTCCTGGCGACGCACCAGGTAGCCGGCGATGAACAGCACGGTGAACAGCTTGGCAAGCTCGGAGGGCTGTACGTTGAACATGCCGAAGCCGATCCAGCGCTTGGCGCCGTTGACCTCACGACCGATCCCCGGGATCAGCACCATGATCAACAGGGCGAAGGCGATCAACAGCAGGCTGGCGCCATAGCGCTGCCAGAAGGCCATGGGAATCATCAGCGTCACGACCGCCGCGCTGATGCCGATGGCCAGGTAAATCAGATGGCGGATCATGTGGTACAGCGGGTTGCCCGAGAGCATCGCGGCCACTTCCGAACTGGCCGAGGTGATCATCACCAGGCCCAGGCCGAGCAGGGCCAGGCAACCGGCCAGCAGCGGGAAGTCGAGGTCAATGCCGCGCAAGGTGCGCAGAGGCGACGGGGCGGCGAGCAGACGGGCGACCAGGCTCATTGCAGGGCCTCCGCCGCCTGGGCGAACAGGCGCCCGCGTTCTTCGAAGTTCTTGAACATGTCCAGGCTGGCGCAGGCCGGCGACAGCAACACGGCATCGCCGGACTCGGCCAGCTCGGCGCAGCGCTGAACGGCCTCATCCAGTGTGTTGACCCGTACCAACGGCGTGGCATCACCCAGGGCCTCGGCAAGCAGCTCGGCATCGCGCCCCAGCAGCACCACGGCGCGGCAGAATTTACCGACCGGCGCTTTGAGGGCGGAGAAGTCGGCGCCCTTGCCGTCGCCACCAGCGATCAGCACCAGCTTGCCGGCGATATCGGCGCCCAGGCCTTCGATCGCAGCCAGGGCGGCACCGACGTTGGTGGCCTTGGAGTCATCGTAGTAACTCACACCGCGCAGCTCGCGTACCCACTGGCAACGGTGCGGCAGGCCGGCGAAGTTGCGCAGGGTGTCGAGCATGGCCGCGAACGGCAGGCCGACAGCGTGGCCCAGGGCCAGAGCCGCCAGGGCGTTGGATTGGTTGTGCGCGCCGCGGATCTTCAGCTCGGCGGTCGGCATCAGCGCCTCGAACTGGAAGGCTAGCTGCTTCTCACCGTGCTCTTCGATCAGACCGAAACGTTTGAAGTCCGGCTTGCCCAGTCCGAAGGTCCAGCACGGCACCTGGTCGGCGATCAGCGGACGCGACAGGGCGTCGTCGCGATTCACCACCACCTGGCGGGCACCGCGGAAGATGCGGTGCTTGGCCAGGTGGTACTGGGCCATGCCGTCATAGCGATCCATATGGTCTTCGCTGATGTTCAGGCAGGTAGCGACCTCGGCGCCCAAGCGCTCGGTGGTCTCCAGCTGGAAGCTGGACAGCTCCAGCACGTACAGCTCGACTTCGTCGCTGAGCAGGTCCAGCGCCGGGGTGCCGATATTGCCGCCGACCGCGACCTTCCTGCCGGCGGCTGCCGCCATCTCGCCGACCAGCGTGGTCACGGTGCTCTTGGCATTGGAGCCGGTGATGGCGACGATCGGCGCCTTGGCGTGACGGGTGAACAGATCGATGTCGCCGGACATCTTCACGCCACGCGCGGCTGCTTCACGCAGCGCCGGGGTGGCCAGGGCCAGGCCAGGGCTGACGTAGAGTTCCGAGGCGCGGCAGAGGAAGTCGGCATCAAGCTCGCCGCAGCGCACTTCCACCTCGGGATAATCACGCTGCAGGGTCGCCAGCTCCGGCGGGTTCGCGCGCGTATCGGCCACGGCGAAGCGCACGCCCTGCTGCGCCAGGAAGCGCACCAGGGACATGCCGCTCTTGCCGAGGCCGACAACGATGCGGAACTGGTCGGAAGCGATCAGCGACACTCTTATTACCTCAGCTTCAGGGTGGCCAGGCCAACCAGGACGAGAATTACGGTGATGATCCAGAAGCGCACGATCACGCGCGGCTCCGGCCAGCCCTTGAGTTCGAAGTGGTGGTGGATCGGCGCCATGCGGAACACGCGCTTGCCGGTCAGCTTGAAGCTGGCGACCTGGATCATTACCGACAGGGTTTCCATGACGAACACGCCGCCCATGATGAACAGCACGATTTCCTGACGGACGATCACGGCGATGGTGCCCAGCGCGGCGCCGAGCGCCAGCGCACCGACGTCGCCCATGAACACTTGCGCCGGGTAGGTGTTGAACCAGAGGAAGCCGAGACCGGCACCGACCAGCGCGGCGCAGAATACGATCAGCTCTCCGGCACCCGGCACGTAGGGAATCAGCAGGTACTGAGCGAAATTGATGTTGCCCGACAGGTAGCAGAAGATCGCCAGCGCGCCGGCCACCATCACGGTGGGCAGGATGGCCAGGCCGTCGAGGCCGTCAGTCAGGTTCACCGCGTTGCTGGTGCCGACGATGACGAAGTAGGTCAGCACCACGAAGCCCACGCCCAGCGGCAGCGCCACATCCTTGAGCAGCGGCACGATCAGGGTGGTTTCCACCGGACTCTGCGCGGTCATATAAAGGAAGACGGCGGCGGCCAGGCCGAACACCGACTGCCAGAAATACTTCCAGCGGCTCGGCAGGCCGCGCGAATTCTTCTCGATCACCTTGCGGTAGTCGTCGACCCAGCCGATGGCGCCGAACAGCAGGGTCACGGCCAGCACTGTCCAAACGTAGCGATTGCTCAGATCGGCCCAGAGCAGCGTACTGACGGCGATGGCGGTGAGGATCAACGCGCCACCCATGGTCGGCGTGCCCTTCTTCGACAGGTGCGACTGCGGACCGTCATTGCGCACGGCCTGGCCGATCTGGCGAATTTGCAGGGTGCGGATCATCCACGGGCCGAGCCACAGCGACAGGGCCAGGGCCGTGAGCACGCCGAGAATGCCGCGCAGGGTCAGGTACTGGAAGACCCCGAAGCCGGTGTGAAACTGTTGCAGGTACTCCGCCAGCAGCAGCAGCATGATTAGTGAGCCTCCCCGGATGCCCGTTGCAGCAGGGCGTCGGCGATGTTCTCCATCGCTGCGCTGCGCGAGCCTTTAATTAGAATGGTGGTTTCACCCGACTCGCCGCGAAGCGCTTCGATCAGGCTGGCTTGATCGGCAAAATGACGGCCATTTTCGCCGAAAGCCGCCACGGCATGTGCCATCAGCGGCCCTACGGCATACAGGGCATCGACCTTGCCGGCGGCGTGTGCGCCGACATCGCGATGGCCCTGCTCGGCCCACTCGCCCAACTCGCCCATATCTCCCAGCACCAGGACGGTGCGACCGGAGAAGGCGGCGAGTATATCGACTGCCGCGCACATGGAAAGCGGGTTGGCGTTGTAACTGTCATCGATTACCCGTACACCGTTCGGCGCCAGGTCAGCCACGGCGCGGCCCTTGACTGGCTGCAAAGCTTCCAGGCCAGCCTTGATCCCGACCAGCGGCACGCCAAGGGCATGCGCGGCAGCCGCCGCAGCCAGGGCATTGGCCACGCTGTGCTCACCGAGCAGGTTGAGCTGGATACGCGCCTGGCCAGTAACGCCGGCCAGAGCGAAGCCAACGCAACCACGCGCATCGCGCCAGAGTTCCTCGGCATGCACATCGGCCGACTGATCGTGCAGGGCGAAGCTCAGTACCCGGCGACCGCCGTTGCGCGCCTGCCAGGTGGCGAAGGCCTTGTCGTCGCGATTGAGCACGGCAATACCCTGCCCGCCCAAGCCTTCGAGGATCTCGCCCTTGGCCAGGATGATCTTCTCCGGCCCGCCGAACTCGCCGACATGCGCCAGCCCGGCATTGGTGATGATGGCCACGTCCGGACGGGTCAGGCCCACGGTGTAGGCGATCTCGCCGACATGGTTGGCACCCAGCTCGATGACCGCGCCAACATGCTCGGGCGCCAGTTCCAGCAGGGTCAGCGGCGCGCCGAGGTCATTGTTCAGGTTGCCACGGGTAGCCAGCACCGGACCGCCCAGGCCGGCGCGCAGGATGCTGGCGAGCATCTCCTTGACCGTGGTCTTGCCGCTGGAGCCGGTGACGGCAGCCAGCGGCTTGTTGAAGGCCTTGCGATTGAGTGCGCCGAGCTGGCCGAGCGCGATACGGGTGTCGGCGACCAGCAGCTGCGGCAGCGGTGCACCCGGCACCTCGCGCTGGACCAAGGCGGCGACGGCGCCCTTGGCGGCGACTTCGGCCAGGTAGTTGTGGCCGTCGAAGTTCGGACCGACCAGGGCGATGAACAGCTGGCCGGCCTCGATCTTGCGGCTGTCGGTGGACACCGCAGAAAACGCCACGTCGGCACCGACCAGGCGACCATGCACAGCGGCGCAGGTTTCGCTCAACAGCAGCGGCTTAAGCATGGGCGCCCTCCCAGGCCTGCAGGGCCTTGGCGGTCTCTTGCAGATCAGAGAACGGATGGCGAACGCCAGCGATCTCCTGGTAATCCTCATGCCCCTTGCCAGCCAGCACCACCACATCACCGACCTGAGCCTTGCCGATCAGCCGAGCAATGGCATCGGCGCGGCCATGCACGAACTCGACGGTTTCGGGCGTGGCGAAGCCAGCGCGAATGTCGGCAACGATCTGCGCAGGATCTTCGCTACGCGGATTGTCGTCAGTGACCAGCACGGCGTCAGCCAGACGCTCGGCCACGGCTGCCATCAGGGGACGCTTGCCACGGTCGCGATCGCCACCACAGCCGAACAGGCACAGCAAGCGACCGGACACATGCGGCCGCAGCGCCTCGAGCACCTTCTCTAGCGCATCCGGCGTGTGGGCGTAGTCGACCACCACCAGCGGCAGGCCCTCGCCACCGAAGCGCTGCATGCGGCCCACCGGCCCTTGCAAACGCGGCATCACCGAAAGAATTTCATCCAGCGGATAACCCAAGCCCAGCAATGCACCGACCACGGCCAGCAAATTGCTCAGGTTGAAGCGACCCAGCAGCGGGCTGCGCAGCAAGCCTTCACCCTGCGGGGTGACCAGCCGGGCCTGCACGCCGTGGTCGCCAAAACTGGCCTCACGACAGAACAAATAGGCGGAGGCATCTTCCAGGCTGTAACCGATCAGGCGCGACTCGCGCGACTGCGTTGCCAGCTGGCGCCCAAACTCATCGTCCAGGTTGATCACCCGGCACTTCAGCTCTGGCCAGCTGAACAGTTTGGCCTTGGCCGCGCCGTAGGCCTCCATGGAACCGTGGTAATCCAGGTGATCACGAGACAGATTGGTGAACACCGCCACATCGAAGTCCAGCGCCGCCACACGCCCCTGATCCAGACCATGGGAGGAAACTTCCATGGCTACGGCGCGGGCACCGGCATGCTTGAGCTCCGCCAGGGTCGCCTGCACGGCGATAGGGTCTGGCGTGGTGTGCCGGCCACTTTGCAAGGCCTCGTAGAAGCCGGTACCCAGGGTTCCGACAATGCCGCAGCGCTCACCCAACAGATCGAGGGCCTGCGCCACCAACTGGCTGACGCTGGTCTTGCCGTTGGTGCCGGTCACACCGACCAGTCGCAGGGCGCGGCTGGGTTCGCCATAGAAACGCCCGGCAATGGCCGACAGCTGACCGGCCAGACCTTTGATCGGCACCAATTCGGCGCCTTTGGCGCTGACCACTGCGGCGCCCTCGGCTTCGTAGGCTACGGCGGATGCACCACGCGCGATGGCATCGGCGATATGCGCGCGACCGTCCTGGGCCAGGCCGGGTACGGCGAGGAACAGGTCGCCCGGACGCACCTTGCGGCTGTCCAGCGTCAATTCGCGGATCAGTACGGCACTGCTGGCCTGTACCAGGAGTTGGCTAAGGGGCATGGGCATCAGATTCGCCCTCCCGGAGTCGTGGCCGCATTAACAGTTTGCGGCTGAGCAGCAGCCGGATCGACCGGCGGCGGCAGGTTGTCGGGGGTAATGTTCATCAGGCGCAGAGAGCCAGCCATCACTTTGCTGAAGACCGGAGCGGAGACCAGGCCACCGAAGTAGCCATCCTTGCTCGGTTCATCGACCACGACGAACATGGCGATGCGCGGATTGGAGCTCGGCGCGAAACCAGCGAACATCGAGCGATAGGCGTTGGCGGTGTAGCCCTTGGTACCGACACTGGCCTTGCGCGCGGTGCCACTCTTGCCAGAGACGTGATAGCCGGGCACCTGGGCGCGGTAGACACCACGCGGCGCCTCGATCACCTGCTGCAACATACCTTGCAGGGTCTTGGCCACCTGCTCCGACACCACCTGGGCACCGACCGGTTGACGATCCACACGCGTCATCGACAGCGGCAGCGCCTTACCGTTGTTAGCCAGGGTGGCATAGGCATGAGCCATCTGAATGGCCGTCACCGAGACACCGTAGCCGTAGGAGAGAGTCGCAGTCTCGGCCTTGCGCCATTCGCGGTAACTGGGTAGCTCGCCAACCCGCTCGCCGGGGAAACCCAGGCCGGTATCACGGCCGAAGCCCAGCTTACTCATCATGTCGTGAATGCTCTCGCCACCGATGTCGAAGGCGATCTTGCTCATGCCGACGTTGGACGAGTTGATCAGAATGCCGGTCAGATCCAGGACCGGCCCCTGGGTTCTGGACACGTCCCTGATGGTGTAGCGGCCGATCTGCAGCGAGCCCGGATAAACCTCGACCTTGTCTTCCGGCTTCCAGCGCCCGGTCCCCAGGGCCGCAGCCATGGACAGCGGCTTGACGGTAGAGCCTGGCTCGAACACATCGATCATGGCGCGGTTGCGCATCGCCGCCGGCTGCAGGGTGCGACGGTTGTTCGGGTTGTAGGACGGCTGGTTGACCATGGCGAGAATTTCGCCGGTCTTCACGTCGATCATCACCAGACTGCCAGCCTTGGCGCCCTGCTCAATCAGCGCATTGCGCAGCTCGCGGTGGGCCAGGTACTGCAGACGCAGATCGATAGAGAGCGCCAGGGTCTTACCGGGCTTGGCGTTCTGGGTAACCTGTACATCCTTGATCAAGCGGCCACGGCGATCCTTGAGCACCTGACGTTTCCCAGGCACACCGGCCAGCCACTCCTCGAAGGCCAGTTCGACACCTTCCCGCCCGCGATCATCGACGTCGGTGAAGCCAACGACATGCGCAGTGACCTCTCCCGCGGGATAGAAGCGACGGAACTCCTCCAATCCGTACACGCCCGGCACCTTGAGATCGAGCACGCTCTGCCCCTGCTCCGGAGTCAGGCCACGCACCAGATAAATGAACTCACGGGCCTGCGCCTGGGTCAGGCGCTTGGCGAAGGACTTGGGCTCCTGCCCCAGCGCTGCCGCCAGATCGGCCCAGCGATCCTGCGCCTTGAATAGTTCCTTGCCATTGGCCCACAAGGTGGTGACCGGAGTGCTGACTGCCAGTGGCTCGCCATTGCGATCAGTAATCAAGCCACGGTGCGCCGGAATCGGGATATGCCGCACGCTGCGCGCATCGCCATGCGCCTGCAGGAAGTCATGGTCGATCACATGCAGATCGACGATACGCCAGGCGATGGCGCCCACCATCAGCGCCAACAGGGCCAGTACCAGGCGGAACCGCCAGGGGTAGAGAGCGCCTTCGAGACCGATCATGGCGCCACCATCTGCACTTCGGCCGGCTCGGGGATACGCATGCGCAACTGCTCGGACGCCAAAGCCTCGATACGGTTATGGGCAGTCCAGGTGCTCTGCTCCAGCACCAGACGCCCCCACTCGGCCTGCGCCTTGTCGCGCACGCTCAGCTCGGCATACAGCGCATTGAGCAGCTGACGATTCCAGTGCGCACAGTAAGAGACGGCAATGGCCGACAGCAGCACGGCACCGAACAGCATCACCAGCAGCAGGCTGCCAGGCGGCATGGGTTTGGCGTAGATGCGGCTCATCGCAGCTTCTCCGCCACACGCATCACCGCGCTGCGCGAGCGCGGATTGGCCTTGAGCTCGGCTTCGCCGGCATAGATCGGCTTGCCGATCAACTTCAGGCGCGGCTCGAAAGCCTTGGGAATGATCGGCAAGTCACGCGGCAGGTTGTCCGCCTCACCTTTGGCCTGCCGTTTCATGAACTGTTTGACGATGCGGTCTTCCAGGGAATGGAAGCTGATCACCACCAGACGACCGCCCACGGCCAGGGCTTCCAAGGCTGCCTCAAGGCCGCGCTCGAGGTCACCCAGCTCGTTATTGACATGAATACGCAAACCCTGGAAGGCGCGGGTCGCTGGATTCTTGCCCTTCTCCCAGGCCGGATTCGCCTCGGTCAGCACGGCAGCCAGGTCGCCAGTGCGCTCGAACGGCTTCTGCTCGCGGCGATCGACCACGGCGCGCGCCATGCGCTTGGCGAAACGCTCCTCGCCATATTCCTTGAACACATGGGCAATCTCGTCGGCACTGGCCGTAGCAATGAACTCGGCGGCACTGATGCCGGCATCCGGATTCATGCGCATGTCCAGCGGGCCATCATTTAGAAAGCTGAAGCCACGTTCGGCGTCATCCAGCTGCGGCGAGGACACGCCAAGATCCAGGAGAATGCCGTCTACTTTGCCCTGCAACCCGCGAGCCAGAGCCTCATCGCCCATATCGGCAAAGCTACGCTGTACAACGACGAAGCGGCCGTCTTCGGCCGCCAATGCATTTCCGCTTGCGATTGCCAGTGGATCCTTGTCGAACCCGAGCAACCGACCGCTGCCCCCGAGCCCCTGCAGAATCAACCTGCTATGCCCCCCTCTGCCAAAAGTGCCATCGAAGTAGCAGCCGTTCTCGCGCACGGCGAGAGCCTCGACAGCCTCGTCGAGCAGCACGGTGATATGGCGGAAGCTGCTGGTCATGGTCACAGGATCAGGTCACGGAGGTCGTCCGGCAGAGCACCGGGTTGTTTGATGGCAGCCAGGTCGGCATCGGCAAGCGCGTTCCAGGCATCTTCGTTCCACAGTTGGAATTTGTTCAGCTGACCGACCAGCATCGCGTGCTTGTCCAGACCAGCGTGCGCACGCAGACGCGGAGGCACAAGGAAACGACCACTGCCATCGAGTTCGATATCCACGGCGTTACCAATCAACAGGCGCTGCAGGCGGCGGGTTTCTTCACGCAGGGAAGGCAGGTCGCGGAGCTTGGCTTCGATCAGCTCCCACTCCGGCAGGGGGTACACGCACAGACAGGGATCCACGGCATCGATGGTGACGATGAGCTGCCCAGAGCAACGCGAAACGAGCTCATCACGATACCGACTTGGCATCGCGAGTCGCCCTTTGGCGTCGAGACTGATGGCGTTAGCTCCACGAAACACGTCTGCGCTTCCCCACTCCGATTAGCTTTCCATGCCCTTATGACCCACTTTTTTCCACTTTGTGCCACTTCGACACACTATAGGAATGCAGCCGCCTTAGCGTCAAGGCGCGCCAGAAGGGAAAAATCCTTACAGGACGGTGGTTTAGCGATTTAAAAGGGGGGTTATAAGAAGGAAATCGAAGTTTTTCGAAAGGCGAATTTCAGCGAGCTCATGAAGCTGAACTTCGAACTTAAAGTAATTTCTCAAGATTAAGATTTTTTCGGTATTGCGGAGGGGAGCAGATAGAAGAGAAAAGAGGAGAGTCGATCTGTAAGCCGGGTTCTGTCGAGGACAGTCATTCCTCTACGACGCACATCGCTGTACGCCTCTAGCAACCTACCCGGTTCCAGCGCGGGCCACGCCAATGGAACCCTATTTGGTCTTGCTCCGAGTGGGGTTTACCTAGCCACGGACTGTTACCAGCCGTGCGGTGCGCTCTTACCGCACCTTTTCACCCTTACCGGCGCCGAAACGCTTAGGCGGTTATTTTCTGTGGCACTTTCCGTAGGCTTGCGCCTCCCAGGCGTTACCTGGCACTCCGCCCTATGGAGCCCGGACTTTCCTCCCCCTTCTTACGAAGGCAGCGACTGTCCGATCGACTCTCCGTCGCCAAGGGTAACGAGACAGCCCCCTCAGGACAAGCTCAAGCACCCTTTTGCCGATCAAGCGCCGCCTGATAGAGCAGATTCTTGCGCACCCCGGTGATCTCCGCAGCCAGTGCCGCAGCGCGCTTGAGCGGTAACTCGGCCAAGAGCAGGTCAAGCACGCGCAGCGCTTCACCGCTTACCGCATCTTCGCCTTCCGGCGCCTGCCAACCCGCAACCAGAATCACACATTCACCACGCTGCTGATTGCTATCGGCTGCCACCCACTCATACAGCTCACCCAACGGCAAGCCCTTGAGCGTCTCGAAAGTCTTGGTCAGTTCACGCCCCAGCACGGCCAGGCGCTCGGGACCGAAAACATCACGCATGTCGGCAAGGGACTCCAGCAGGCGATGCGGCGCCTCGTAGTAAATAAGCGTGCGAGCATCTTCTCGGGCCAACTCCAGCCTCGCCCGCCGCCCCACCGTCTTGGCCGGCAGAAAACCCTCGAAAGCAAAGCGATCCGAAGGCAAACCGGCAGCCGAGAGCGCAGCAACCAGTGCACAGGCACCCGGCACCGGTACAACGCGAATGCCTGCTGCCCGTGCGGCCCGCACGAGATGGAAGCCAGGATCGGAAATCAGCGGGGTGCCGGCATCGGAGATCAGCGCCACATCCTCACCCGCCTGCAGCCGCGCCAGAAAACGTCCGCCCTGATCACGCTCGTTATGTTCGTGACAGGCTGCCAGGGCCGTCGAGATACCAAAATGCTGCAGCAAGCGCAGCGAGTGTCGCGTGTCCTCGGCAGCAATCAGCGCCACATCGGCCAGCACACGCAAGGCCCGCGCACTAATGTCATCGAGGTTACCGATCGGTGTGGCGACCACATACAGTGTGCCGGTAGCGGCTGGAGCAGCGGGAAGGCTCAAGAAAACACCTCGACAGTTACGCAAAGCGCGCATTGTAGCCCGTTTCCCACCCCCGACATCGCACCCATCGCGGGGCGCAGGTACAATTGCACCTTCTTTACTGATCAGTACCGGGAACGTATCGATGATCGCTTGCTTGCGTCCGCTCTCTGCCCTCTGTTTCGCCGGCCTGCTGGCCGCCTGTGCCAGCTCGCCTTCGTCCAGTCTGGGCGAACTGCCACGCACGCCCCAGGCCAGCATCGAGCAGTTACTGCAACAGGCCTCCAGCAGCGAACCCGAAGAAGCTGCGCTACTGCGTCTATCCGCTGCCGACCTGGCCTATCGCCAGCAGGATGTAGCCCGCTCCATTCGCATTCTGGATACAGTGCCGCTGGATGGGCTGAAACCGGCCCAGCAGATCTATGCCAGCACGCTGCGCGCCGAGCTGGACATGACGCGCAACAAGCCCAAGAGCGCGCTCAAGGCACTGCAACATCCAAGCCTGCAGTACCTCGGCGAGCTGCCGGTGGAACAGCAGATCCGCACCCAGCTGGTCAGCGCCCGCGCACTTGAAGCCGACGGCCAGACCCTGGCCGCGGCACGCGAACGCGTCTTCATCGCGCCCCTGCTCAGCGGCGAAGCCGCCAAAGCCAACCACGAAGCCATCTGGGCATTGGTCGCCAGCCTGCCCAAGAGCCAATTGAACGGCTCCGGCGACAGCGATCTCGACGGCTGGCTTGGCCTGGCTCTGGCCACCAAGAGCGCCGGCACCCCCGATCAGCAACTGGCCGCTATCGACACGTGGAAGAACCAGCACCCACAGCACCCCGCCGCCCAGCAATTACCGGAACCACTGACCAAGCTCAAAGAGCTGGCCGGCCAGCCACTGCAGAAAATCGCCCTGCTGCTGCCCCAGGAGGGCCAACTGGCGTCCGTGTCCCGCGCGCTGCGCGATGGCTTCCTCGCAGCCCACTATCAGGCCCAGCAGGCCGGGCAGAACCCGCCGGAAGTGCTGCTGTACGACAGCTCGCGCATGAGCTCGCTGGACGATTTCTATCGTCAGGCCCAGGCTGACGGCGTGCAGCTGGTGGTCGGCCCGCTGGAGAAACCGCTGGTCAAGCAACTCAGCGAGCGCCCGCAACTGCCGCTGACCACCCTCGCCCTGAACTACAGCGACGCAGGCCGTGAGGCCCCAGCGCAACTGTTCCAGTTCGGATTGGCCGCAGAGGACGAGGCCCGCGAAGTAGCACGCCGCGCGTGGGCAGATGGCATGCGCAGCGCCGTAGCCCTGGTACCACGTGGCGACTGGGGCAACCGCGTGCTCGCCGCCTTCCAGCAGAGCTGGCAGGAAGCCGGCGGCTCGCTGATCGCCGCCGAACACGTCGACCAGCCCGTGGAACTGGCTCAACAGATCGCCGACCTGCTACAGCTGCGCCAGAGCGAAGCACGCGCCAAGCGCCTGCAGAACACCCTGGGCACGCAACTGGCCTCGCTGCCATCGCGCCGCCAGGACATCGACTTCATCTTCCTCGCCGCAACCCCGCAGCAGGCCCAACAGATCAAGCCGACCCTGGCCTTCCAGTACGCGGGGGATCTGCCGGTCTATGCCACTTCGCACCTCTACACCGGCGGCCACAATCCGACCCAGTTCCAGGACCTTGAAGGCATCCGCTTCTGTGAAACCCCCTGGCTGCTGGATGCCAACGACAACCTGCGCCAGCAGGTCGATCAGCAATGGCCGCAGGCCGCCAGCAGCCTCGGCCGCCTCTACGCCATGGGCGCCGATGCTTTCCGCCTGGCGCCACGCCTGAGCCAGCTCAAGGCCCTGCCCGATAGTCGCGTGGAAGGACTTTCCGGCAACCTCAGCCTTAACCAGGCACAACGCATCGAGCGTCAACTGCCCTGGGCTGAATTCCGAGGCGGTCAGGTTCAGCGCCTGCCGGACAGCACTTATTAACAGCCGGCAGGACAGCGGCCGCGCAGCCGAAGACCAGGCCGAAACGCTGCTACAGCGCAGCGGCCTGCGTCTGCTGGCTCGCAACTGGCGCTGCCGCGGCGGCGAGCTCGATCTGGTCATGCTGGACGGCGATACAGTAGTATTCGTCGAAGTTCGCTACCGCCGACACGCCGCATGGGGCGGCGCACTGGAAAGCGTCGACGCACGCAAGCGCCAGCGCCTGATCCTCGCCGCAGAACTGTTCCTGCAACGCGAGAGCCGCTGGGGGAGAAGTCCATGCCGTTTCGACGTGGTGGCACTCGCCCCCGGTCAGGAACCCAACTGGCTGCGCAATGCGTTCGAAAGCTGAATGGCCCCGATCAAGGATTTCTAGTCGACGCGCCAAACACCCTCGGGTAAAACGCAAATCCCCGCGCAGGCAACTTCGCTTTTACCAGGCTGTCTCAGCCAGCACACCTAAGGTCAAACTCCATGGATATGCAATCCCGTATTCGCCAGATGTTCCAGGCCAGCATCGACACCAAGCAGCAAGCCATGGAAGTGCTGGTGCCGTTCATCGAGCATGCCAGCCAGGTCATGGTTCATTCGCTGCTCAACGAGGGCAAGATCCTAGCCTGCGGCAACGGTGGTTCGGCCGGTGACTCACAGCACTTCTCCTCGGAGCTGCTCAACCGCTTCGAGCGCGAGCGTCCCAGCCTGCCGGCTATCGCGCTGACAACCGACAGCTCAACCATCACCTCGATCGCCAACGATTACAGCTACAACGAAGTCTTCTCCAAGCAGATTCGCGCCCTGGGCCGCCCCGGCGACGTACTACTGGCGATTTCCACCAGCGGCAACTCGGCCAACGTGATCCAGGCCATCCAGGCTGCCCACGACCGTGAGATGGTGGTCGTCGCCCTTACCGGTCGTGACGGCGGCGGCATGGCTTCGCTGCTGCTGCCGGAAGACGTCGAAATTCGCGTGCCATCCAAGGTCACCGCACGCATTCAGGAAGTACATTTGCTGGCCATCCACTGCCTGTGCGACCTGATCGACCGCCAACTGTTCGGGAGTGAAGAATGATCCGCAAGCGCCTGATCCTTGCCACGATCGCCCTAAGCGTTGTGCTAGGCGGCTGCAGCAATCGCAGCATCGGCAACAAGATCGACGACCAGTTCCTGGAGCCCGCAGTCGCTAACAAGGTTGAGAAAAGCCACGCAGACCTCGCGTCACCCACCTCACACATCGTGGTCACCGCCTATAACGGTGTCATCCTGCTGGCTGGACAAACCCCACGCAGTGACCTCAAGGACAAGGCTGGCGAGGTCGCCCGCAGCGTGCAGGGCGTCACCAAGGTGCACAATGAGCTGCAGGTACTCAAGCCCAGCTCCCTGGCCGCCCGCAGCAACGACGCAGCCCTGACCACCAAGATCAAGACCCAAATGCTGTTCGACAGCGAAGTAGCCAGCACCAGGGTCAAAGTGGTTACCGAAAACGGCATCGTCTACCTGATGGGACTGGTTACCCGCGCCGAAGGCAATAGCGCCAGCCGCGTGGTGCAGAACACCTCGGGCGTACAAAAAATCGTCAAATTGTTCCAGTACACCGACTGACACAGACCAGATACAAAAAAGGCGATCCGAGGATCGCCTTTTTTATCACTTCACCACCTTCAAACTGGGTCGCCCACTGGGACGCGGGGGCTCATCACCACCAGGCCCATCGTCATCCGGGCCATCTTCGCCCTCAGCATCATCCACTGGCGGCTCCAGCTCGAAGACCATGCCCTGACCGTTTTCGCGGGCATAGATGGCAAGCATCGCACCCGTCGGGATGTACAGTTGGTGAGCGACACCCCCGAAGCGCCCCTCAAAACTCACCGCCTCATTGTCCATATGCAGGCTGCGCACTGCACTGGGGGACACATTGAGCACGATCTGGCCATCATTGGCATAACCCGGTGGCACCCGAACGCTCGGGTATTCGGCATTGACCAAGAGGTGGGGCGTGCAGCCGTTATCGACGATCCACTCATAAAGTGCTCGCACCAGATAGGGTCGACTGGAATTCATGGCAGATACCTCCTGGCTCAACGCATGTTGCGTTCGACACTGGAAAGACTGGCCTGAAAGGCCTCGCGCGTGAACATCCGCTCCATGTAGTCCAGCAATGGTTTGGCCGGGCGTGGCAACTCGATTCCCAACTGCGGCAGGCGCCATAGAATCGGCAGCAAACAGCAATCGACCAGACTCAGTTCATCACTGAGAAAGAACGACTTGTCAGCAAACAGCGGCGATACGCCGGTCAGGCTCTCACGCAGCTCCTTGCGCGCCAGTGCCTTGTCAGCCTCCTTACCGCGCGGTTCAAGAATACGATCAACCAGCTGACACCAGTCACGCTGTATCCGATGCATCAGCAGGCGACTATTGGCCCTGGCCACAGGATAGACCGGCAGCAACGGTGGATGAGGGTAGCGCTCGTCGAGGTACTCCATCACCACCGTGGACTCATACAGGACCAAATCGCGATCAATCAGTGTCGGCAGACTCGCATAGGGGTTCACTTCAGCCAGCTTTGCCGGGCAGTGCCCAGCCTGGACATCGATGATGTCCACCTGTACACCCTTCTCAGCAAGAACCAGACGCACACGATGGGAGTAATGATCAGCAGGGTCGGAATAGCAGGCCAGCTTGTTGGTCGCGGCCATGGCGCCCTCCTCACTTTCAGAATTGCAGGAACAGAAAAACGCACGCGCCCATAAGGGCGCGTGCGCTTGCAGCAGTGACGCTATGTATCAGTGAACGTCCTTCCAGTATTCGCGCTTCAGCAGGTAGGCAAACACGAAGAAGAAAGCCAGGTACAACAGTACATAGGTACCAATACGCTGACTTTCCAGCTTGACCGGGTTAGCGGAGTAAGCCAAGAAGGTCACCAGGTTATGGATCTTCTCGTCGAACTCTTCTTCGGTCAGGCTGCCGGTCTTCGGCACGATGGTCAGCTGATCGCAGGCCTCATGGGTGATCGGCGCGCCAGTCAGCGGGTCGTACTGTTTCTTGCCGTCCTCGACCACCTGTACCTGCTTGCAGCCGATGACCTGGCGCCCCTGCAGGCTAGCCAGGACGTTAGGCATACCGACGTTCGGGAAGACCTTGTTGTTGGCGCCCAGCGGACGGGTCGGATCTTCGTAGAAGGTACGCAGGTAGGTGTACAGCCAGTCGGTACCACGTACGCGGGCGACCAGCGTCAGATCGGGCGGCGCAGCACCGAACCAGGCCTTGGCATCTTCCGGCTTCATGCCGATCTTCATGTGATCGCCAATCTTGGCGCCGGTGAATACCAGGTTCTCCATCATCAGCTCGTGTGGAATGCCGATGTCATCGGCAACACGCTCATAACGCTGGAACTTGGCGCTGTGGCAACCCATGCAGTAGTTGGCGAAGGTGCGCGCGCCGTCCTGCATGGCGGCCTTGTCAGTGAAATCGATATCCACCTTGTCCAGGGGATAACCGCTGCCGGCGGCAAAAGCCAGACCCGGCAGTACAGCGAGAATCAGTGCGGCAAAGTGCTTTTTCATCAGCCAGTCACCCTTTCCGGAACCGGTTTAGTCTTCTCCATCCGGGTGTAGAACGGCATCAGGATGAAGTAGGCGAAGTACAGCGCGGTGCAAATCTGCGACAGCAGGGTACGACCCGGAGTCGGAGCCAGCACGCCGAGCACGCCAAGGATCACGAAGGAGATGCAGAACACCACCAGCCAGATCTTGCTCATCCAGCCCTTGTAGCGCATGGACTTGACCGGACTGCGGTCGAGCCAGGGCAGCACGAACAGGATGGCGATGGCTGCGCCCATGGCGATCACACCCAGCAGCTTGTCCGGCACGGCGCGCAGGATGGCGTAGAAGGGCGTGAAGTACCACACCGGAGCGATGTGCTCAGGCGTCTTGAACGGGTTGGCCTGCTCGAAGTTGGGCTTCTCGAGGAAGTAACCGCCCATCTCCGGGAAGAAGAACACCACGGCGCAGAAGACGAACAGGAAGACCACGACACCCACGATGTCCTTCACGGTGTAGTACGGGTGGAAGGCGATGCCATCCAGCGGTACGCCGTTCTCGTCCTTCTTCTTCTTGATGTCGACGCCGTCCGGGTTGTTCGAGCCGACTTCGTGCAGCGCCAGGATGTGCAGCACAACCAGACCAAGCAGGACGATCGGCAGGGCGATCACGTGCAGGGCAAAGAAGCGGTTCAGGGTGATACCCGAAATCAGATAGTCACCACGGATCCACTGGGTCAGGTCATCGCCGATCACCGGAATGGCACCGAACAGCGAGATGATCACCTGGGCGCCCCAGTAGGACATCTGACCCCACGGCAGCAGGTAGCCCATGAAGGCCTCGGCCATCAGGCACAGGTAGATCAGCATGCCGAAGATCCACACCAGCTCGCGCGGCTTCTGGTAGGAGCCGTAGAGCAGACCGCGGAACATGTGCAGGTAGACCACCACGAAGAACGCGGAGGCACCCGTGGAGTGCAGGTAGCGGATGATCCAGCCGTACTCCACGTCGCGCATGATGTACTCGACGGAAGCGAAAGCTTCCTCGGCGGACGGGGTGAAGCTCATGGTCAGCCAGATACCGGTAAGGATCTGGTTGACCAGCACCAGCAGGGCCAGCGAGCCAAAGAAATAGAAGAAGTTGAAGTTCTTCGGTGCGTAGTACTTGCTCAGATGGTCTTCCCACATCTTGGTGGCGGGGAAGCGCGCATCAATCCAGGCCATGAATTTTTCCATCATGCTTTCTCCTGGTCCACACCGACGATGATGACATCATCGGATTCATAGGAATGCGGCGGAACCGGCAGGTTCAGCGGCGCGGGCTGGGCCTTGTAGACACGCCCTGCAAGATCGTAGCGGGAGCCGTGGCAGGGGCAGAAGTAACCGCCGACCCAGTCCGGACCGAGGTCGGCCGGAGCCACTTCCGGGCGGAACGATGGTGCGCAGCCCAGGTGGGTGCACAGGCCGACCAGCACCAGGATTTCCGGCTTGATCGCGCGCGTCTTCTTGTCGACGTACTCCGGCTGTACCGAGGCAGCGGATTCGGGGTCAGCGACACTGCCTTCGATCTTGGTCAGGTTGGCCAGGATCTCCTCAGTGCGGCGCACGATGAACACCGGCTGACCGCGCCATTCGGCAACCATCTGCTGGCCAGGCTCGACCTTGGCGATATTCACTTTCACCGGTGCACCGGCCGCTTTGGCCTTGGCACTGGGGAACCATGACCCCACGAACGGAGTCGCAGCACCCACCGCTCCGGCAGCACCAACCACCGAAGTGGCCGCTACCAGGAAGCGACGCCGGCCTGCATTCACGCCGTCATTGCTCATTCAGTCGTCTCCCATCAGCTTCATGGCCTGTTGTTCAGGCCTCTACTAAGTAATAAATCGGGCCGCACAAAATTTGCAGAATGGTAAAGAAAAGCCCCTTTTCTGACAAGGTAATTACCGGATACAAAATGCTCGCAAGCCTTGCAAATCGGGCTTTCTACCAATGCGACAGGTTGTCGCAGAGATATTAAAGAACAATAAAAAACGCCCAGCTCCGCAAGGAACTGGGCGTTTTTGAACGCAGTAGCGAATTAACGCTTGGAGTACTGAGGACGCTTACGCGCCTTGCGCAGACCCACTTTCTTACGCTCAACTTCACGAGCATCACGAGTGACGTAGCCAGCTTTACGCAGCGGGCTGCGCAGGCTTTCGTCGTACTCGATCAGGGCGCGAGTAATACCATGACGGATAGCACCGGCCTGACCGCTAACACCACCGCCAAGAACGGTAACGTAGACGTCGAACTTCTCGGTGGTCTCGGTCAGCTCCAGCGGCTGACGCACGACCATACGAGCAGTTTCGCGACCGAAGAAGTTATCCAGAGCGCGGTTGTTGATGGAGATCTTGCCAGTACCCGGGCGCAGGAATACGCGCGCGGTTGCAGTCTTGCGACGGCCAGTGCCGTAGTTTTGAGTCGCCGACATAATGAACTATTCCGTTAAATCTTCAGTTCTTGGGGCTGCTGAGCGGTGTGCGGGTGGCTGGCACCTTTGTACACCTTCAGCTTGCGATACATGTCGCGACCCAGCGGATTCTTCGGCAGCATGCCCTTGACCGCGGTCTCGATCACGCGCTCGGGAGCCTTGGCAATCAGCTTCTCGAAGCTGATTTCCTTGATGCCACCCGGGAAACCGGAGTGCGAGTAGTACATCTTGTCGCTGGTCTTGGCACCGGTGACACGCACCTGCTCGGCATTGATCACGACGATGTAGTCGCCGGTATCAACGTGCGGGGTGTATTCCGGCTTGTGCTTGCCGCGCAGACGGCTGGCGATTTCGGTGGCCAGACGACCCAGGGTCTGACCTGCAGCGTCGACGACGTACCAGTCGCGCTTAACAGTTTCCGGTTTTGCAGTAAAAGTCTTCATTCGCTATAGCCTCAGGGGCCGCCCTGAAAATAAGACGGCGGATCTTACTGAATAGTGCTTGCTTTGACAAGGTCAAAGACAGCCGGAAACAGACGCTATCGGGGGCTCGGGTCAGCGCGTCCGCTACGGCAGGGGTTCGGCGGGCTAGGCATCCCCACCTTCTTTCCGCGCAGGCTAGGCATCCCCGCTTGGAAAGCCGCGGAATTATGACGATTGCTGAAAAAATAGCAACCTGCTTTATCATCGCCCCTTTGCCGGGAACGAGGAGTCAGCTATGGAATACCGTCAACTGGGCCGCAGCGACCTGAGTGTAAGCGCCCTGTGCCTGGGCAGCATGACCTGGGGCCAGCAGAACGATGAAACCGAGGGTTTTGCCCAGATTGATCGCGCCAGGGCTTGCGGTATCAACTTTCTCGATACTGCAGAGATGTACCCGGTACCGCCGCGCGCCGAAACCTACGGCGCCACCGAGCGCATCATCGGCAACTACTTCAAGGCCAGAGGCAATCGCGCCGACTGGATTCTTGCCAGCAAGATTGCCGGCCCGGGCAACGGCATCAACTACATCCGTGGCGGCAACCTCAAGCACAACCGCCAGCACATCGCCGCAGCACTGGATGAGAGCCTGAAGCGCCTGCAGACGGAGTGGATCGACCTCTACCAACTGCACTGGCCTGAGCGCAGCACCAACTTCTTTGGTCAGCTTGGTTACCGCCACCAGGAGCAGGAGTTCACCGCACTGCAGGAAACCCTTGAGGCGCTGGGTGAACAGGTCAAAGCCGGCAAGATCCGCCACATCGGCCTGTCCAACGAAACGCCCTGGGGCACCATGAAGTTTCTACAACTGGCCGAGAGCCTGGGCCTGCCACGGGTGGTCTCCATCCAGAACCCCTACAACCTGCTCAACCGCAGCTTCGAGGTGGGCCTGGCCGAGGTGGCGATGCGCGAACAATGTGGTTTGCTGGCCTACTCGCCACTGGCCTTCGGCATGCTGAGCGGCAAGTATGAGCATGGCGCCCGCCCGGCCAATGCGCGCATCACCCTGTTCAGCCGCTTCGCCCGCTACACCAACCCGCAGGCCGAAGCCGCCTGCAGCCGCTATGTCGCCCTGGCCCGCCAGCACGATCTGGATCCCGCGCAGATGGCGCTGGCCTTCGTCACGCGCCAACCCTTCGTCACCAGCAACATCATCGGCGCTACCAACCTGGAGCAGTTGGAAAGCAATCTGGGCAGTGTTGAGCTGAAACTCAGCCAGGAGTTGCTGGAGGCCATCGAAGCCATTCATCGCGAACAGCCCAACCCCGCCCCCTGAGAATGGAAGAGCCCGGCAATGGCCGGGCTCTTGGTCTCTACGCGATCGTCACAGTGCGCGACTGATGATCTCCTTCATGATCTCGTTGGTGCCGGCGTAGATGCGCTGCACCCGTGAGTCAGCCCAGGCGCGGGCAATCGGGTATTCCCACATGTAGCCGTAGCCGCCGTGCAGCTGCACGCATTCGTCGATCACCTTGCACTGCAGGTCGGTGCCCCAGTACTTGAGCATGGCCGCAGTCGGCACATCCAGCTTCTTCTGCAGGTGCAGTTCCAGACAACGATCGACGAACACGCGGCCAACCTGAATCTCGGTGGCCATCTCGGCCAGTTTGAAACGGGTATTCTGGAACTCCGCCACCGGCTTGCCGAAGGCCTTGCGCTCACGCACATAGTCTTTGGTCCATTGCAACGCCGCTTCGGCCGAGGCGATGGCGCCCACGCCCACGGTCAGGCGCTCCTGTGGCAGTTCCTGCATGAGGTAGACGAAGCCCATCCCTTCCTTGCCGAGCATGTTGGCCTTGGGAATGCGCACATCCTGGAAGAACAGCTCGGAGGTGTCCTGCGCCTTCATGCCAACCTTCTCCAGGCGTTTGCCCTTGGAGAAGCCCGGCGTATTGGCCTCGACCAGGAACAGACTAATGCCCTTGGCGCCGGCCTTGGCATCGGTCTTGGCGACCACGATTACCAGGTCGGCCAGCCAGCCGTTGGTGATGAAGGTCTTGGAGCCGTTGATCACATACTCGTCACCGTCCAGCACCGCGGTGGTCTTAACGCCCTGCAGGTCGGAGCCGGTACCGGGCTCGGTCATGGCGATGGCAGTAACCAGCTCGCCGCTCACCAGCTTGGGCAGGTAGTGGCGCTTCTGCTCTTCCGTACCGTAGTGAAGGATGTAAGGCGCGACGATGTCCGAATGCAGGGAGAATCCCACACCGGAAAGCCCCAGTCGCGACTGCTCCTCGATTACCACCGTGCTGTAGAGAAAGTCGGCCCCCATCCCGCCGTACTCCTCGGGAACATGTGAGCAGAGCATGCCGGCCTCGCCTGCTGCGTTCCACAGCGCTCGATCAATGTGGCCATCCTTCTCCCACTGGGCATGGAAAGGCACGGCCTTCTGCTCGAAAAACTTGCGCACCGACTCGCGAAACTGCTCGTGCTCGTGGCTGAACAGGGTTCTTGGAATCATTGTTACACCTGTGTCTGAGTGGTCATGGGATGACCAACACTCTAGGCCAGCCCCTCAGGCCTGGGCACTGGACACATGCGCCAAAAAATAAGACGATCCAGCCAGACGATGACCGTTTAATCACTAAAAAGAACAACACATGTCCCCCATACGCATCGCCATACTGGCCATTGACGGCGTATTCGCTGCCACCCTGATGCAGGCTCGCGACTTCTTCCACATGGCAGGCATCCGCCATAGCAAACAGCAGGGGCTGGAACTCAAGTCAGTGTTTCAAACCCGCATCGTCAGCCCCGACGGCATGGCGGTAACCAGCTTCAGCGAGGCGGTGATCAGCGTCGATGGGGAACTGGGCCCGGCCGACGTCATCATCCTGCCGGCGTTCTGGGGCGACTTCGATGAGCTACGCACACAGCACCCGCACATCATCACCTGGCTACGCGAACAACATGCCGCCGGCGCGGTGATCTGCGGCGAAGCCACGGGCGTGTTTTGGATGGCCGAAGCCGGTCTACTCGACGGCAAGGAAGCGACCACCTACTGGCGCTTCTTCCGCGAGTTCGCCGAGCGCTTCCCCAAGGTGCTGCTGAACCAGGAAAAGCACCTGTCGGACGCTGACAACCTGTACTGCGCCGGCGGCGTGACCTCGGCCTGCGACCTGTACATCTACCTGATCGAGCGCTTCTGTGGCGCGTCCATTGCTCAGGGTGTATCCCGCGACATTCTCTACGAGACCCAGCGCAGCTACAGCCCGGGGCGTATCGGCTTCGGCGGGCAGAAACTGCACCAGGACGTGGCCATCCTGCAGGTTCAGCAGTGGCTGGAGGAGCATTTCGCCGAAAAATTCCGCATCGAAGACGTCGCCCGCCAGCACGGCATGAGCATCCGTAACTTCATGCGCCGCTTCCAGGCCGCCACCGGCGACAAGCCCCTGCATTACTTGCAGCGCCTGCGCATCGAAACCGCCAAGAGCCTGCTCAGCTCGACGCGCAAGAGCATCAAGACCATCAGCTACGAAGTGGGCTACGACGACGCCAGCTTCTTCGCCCGCCTGTTCCGCCAGCACGCCGGACTATCGCCCAACCAGTACCGCCGCCAGTTCCAGCACAAGGAAAGCGCCTGAGCGCAGGCAGTCTGAAACGCAAAAGGGCTGCCCATGGGCAGCCCTTCTGGTTTAAGCACGAGCCAATCAGGGCTTGTGCGGACGCGAGAGGAACTCGTGCGACTGCATTTCCAGCAAGCGGCTCAGGGTACGCTGGAACTCGAAGCTCAGTCGGCCACCGGTGTACAGGTCCTTGAGCTCCACTTCGGCGGAGATGATCAGCTTGACGTTACGGTCATAGAACTCGTCCACCAGATTGATGAAGCGCCGCGCCATATCGTCCTTGGCCACGCCCATCTGTTCGACATTGGCCAGAATCACCGCGTGATAGATCTTGCCCAACTCGATGTAGTCGTTCTGACTACGCGGGCCATCACACAGCTCGCGAAACTCGAACCAGGCCACATCGTCGCCTTCCTTGCGCGCCACAATGGCCCGGTTCTCGACCATCAGCGCCTTGTTCTCTTCTACCTGGCAGTGCTCAGGCAGCAGGCTGCGGAAGCTCTTTTCCAGGCTGACCTCGGCCTCGGCATCCAGCGGCCAGTGGAACAGTTCGGCCTGCTCCAGCGCACGCAGACGGTAGTCGACGCCACTGTCGACGTTGACCACTTCGGTGTGTTCCTTGACCAGCGCAATGGCCGGCAGGAAACGCGCGCGCTGCAAGCCGTCCTTGTAGAGGCCGTCCGGCACGATGTTGGAGGTGGCCACCAGGCTCACGCCGTTCTTGAACAGCTCGTCGAGCAGGGTGGCGAGGATCATGGCGTCGGTGATATCGCTGACGAAGAATTCGTCGAAGCAGATCACCCGCGCCTCGGCGGCGAAACGCTTGCCGATGATGGTCAACGGGTTCTTCTCGCCCTTGAGGGTCTTCATTTCCTCATGCACGCGCTTCATGAAACGGTGGAAGTGCGTGCGCATCTTCTGCTCGAAGGGCAGCGCATCGAAGAAGGTATCGACCAGGTAGGTCTTGCCGCGCCCGACACCGCCCCAAAAGTAGATGCCCTTGACCGGCCCCTGCGGCTTCTTACCGAACAGTTTGCCGAGCAGGCCCGATTTGCCCGCGTCAGCGGCGATCAGGTCGTCATACAGGCGCTGCAGATGGCGCACGGCGTTTTCCTGTGCGGCATCGTGGAAAAAGTCCGGCCGTTTCAGATCGGCCTGATAACGCTCAAGAGGAGTCATGTTGGGAAATTCGGTAACAAAAACGGGGCGGTCACTTTAGCGACGCACCCCGTGCTTGGCAATCGGCCATTAGCCAGCGGCTTTTATTCCTGTGGAGCAAGCGCCTCGTGTAGGCGGACGATGGCGGCGTCCAGGGCGGCGGCGTCAGCAAAGGCCGGACTTTCACCGATCGCCTCATCCGCCAACCAGACACTGAAGGCCAGCCCCTCGACGCGCACATCCAGCTCGGCGCCAGACTGCAGGGCCTTGCTAGCCTGACCAGCGCCCTTGCCGTCGGAGAAGGACTTGGACAACAGTAGCTGCTCGCCGGCCGCATCCAGCAGACGGAAGCGGAAACTACCGTCCTCGTCGCGGAAGCTGACGATACGCGCGCTCTTGGCGGCCTTCTTCTTCTCGCTGCCGGCCACCTGCACCTGCTCGCGGAACGAGCGCAGACCCACCGCTTCGCGCAGCTCGCCGAGGAAAGGGGTCGCGATCTTGCGCGCCTTGGCCGCACCCGCCAGGAGAATGTCCTCCAGGTCCGCAGGCTTGGCGATCAGCGCGTTGTAACGCTCGCGGGCCTCGCCCAGCTCACCTTCCAGCAACTGGTACAGGCGATTCTTCGCCTCACCCCAGGCCAAGCCACCTTCCAGCTCGGCGCGGAACTCGGCCTGCTGAGCCTGGCTGGCAAAGGCCTGGTACAGAGTGAACAGGTGCGAGCCGTCAGCATCCTTGGGCTCACCCGGCAGTCTGGAGTCGGTGACGATGCGGGCAATGGCGTCCTTCAGCTGCTTGGCCGTGCCAAACAACGGAATGGTGTTGTCGTAGCTCTTGCTCATCTTGCGGCCGTCGAGGCCGGGCAGGGTCGCCACTTCTTCCTCGATCACCGCCTCGGGCAGGGTGAACAGATCCTTGCCCTTGCCGAACAGGTGGTTGAAGCGCTGGCCGATGTCGCGGGCCATTTCCACGTGCTGGATCTGGTCACGACCGACCGGCACCTTGTGCGCGTTGAACATCAGGATGTCCGCGGCCATCAGCACGGGGTAGCTGAACAGGCCCATGGTCACGCCGGCATCCGGGTCTTCGCCCTGCTCGACGTTCTTGTCCACCGACGCCTTGTAGGCGTGAGCGCGGTTGAGCAGGCCCTTGCCGGCGACGCAGGTGAGCAGCCAGCACAACTCGGGGATCTCGGGGATGTCGGACTGACGGTAAAAGGTCGCCTTGTTCACATCCAGCCCCAGCGCCAGCCAGGTCGCGGCGATTTCCAGGCGCGAGCGCTGGATTCGCGCCGGGTCGTCGCACTTGATCAGCGCGTGATAGTCGGCGAGGAAATAGAAGGAGTCCGCCTCGGGCGAGCGGCTGGCGACGATGGCCGGACGAATGGCGCCGGCGTAATTGCCTAGGTGCGGGGTGCCGGTGGTGGTGATACCGGTGAGGATACGGGTGGTCATGATCGCTTCACTTATTGGAGTCGGGGCTGGACCAGCTCTTTCAGCTCGGGCAGCTTGCCGTGAAAAAAGTGGCCGCATTCTGCCACTTTCAGCAGCTCATGGGGGCGCGACAGCGCGGCCGACCAGGCGTAGACGGCGGCGGGTTCCACCACTTCGTCCTGCTCCGGTTGCACCACGACCAGATCACCGCCCTGCGGCAGATGCTCGGGCGCCTGCAGGCGATGCACGGCAGGCGCCACCATGAACAGCCTGGGAATACTGACGCCCTGATCCTCAAGACGCCCGGCCAGTGCGCCAGCGACAAAGCCGCCGAAAGAGAAGCCGCAGAGGATCAACGGCAGATCGGGGTAGCGGTCGCCAAGCCAGTGGGCCACCGCCTCGGCATCATCCACCTCGCCGCTGCCCATATCATGGCTGCCGGCACTGGCGCCCACGCCACGGTAGTTGAAGCGCAGGGTGTGGTAGCCCATGTCGCGCACGCTGCGCTGCAGGGTGGACACCACCTTGTTGAGCATGGTGCCACCCTGCACCGGGTTGGGATGACAGATCAGCGCCACGCCACGGGCATCGGGCACTTCACACAACAGGGCTTCGAGCGGGCCGCAAGGTCCGTCGAGGGAAAGAGGGGCTTCGCGGATCAACAGCAGGAACTCCGTGACCCCAGGCAGGGTCGACACGTCTTGGTTAGGCACTTCGCACAACAGGGCTTTGCCGCGGTATACAGCGCCGGCGAGAGCCGCTACCGTAAAACAAAGCCGCTTTCAGAGGAAGGACTCGTGGAACAATCGCTCACCCCCTGGCTGCTCCCTGCTATCGCCCTACTGGCCGGCGTCGCGATCGGTTTCCTGGTCGCCCGCCTGCTGCCCAACGCTGCGCCCAGCCGCACCCAGCGCCAACTGGACGAGATGCAGCAGCGCTTCGACAGCTACCAGAACGAGGTGGTCACTCACTTCAACACCACCGCCAGCCTGGTGCGCAAGCTGACTCAAAGCTACCAGGACGTGCAGGAGCACCTGTCCCAGGGCGCCAGCCGCCTGGCCGCCGACGAACTGACCCGCCAACGCATGCTGGCGGCTCTGCACGCCGAGGACAGCAAGGCGCCGCGCGAGCGACTGACGCCACCGAAGAGCAACGAAGCCCCCAAGGACTACGCGCCCAAGTCACCGGATCAGCCCGGTACGTTGGACGAGACCTTCGGCCTCAAACGCTGATTCGCTGACAACAAAAAGCCCCGCCATCGC
>NZ_JBICIT010000002.1:0-3392 GCF_043102245.1 Pseudomonas sp. zbq_18
ACCTGACGGGACAGCAGGATGTGCTCGCGAGTCTGCGGCATGGGGCCGTCGGCAGCCGAGCAAACCAGGATCGCGCCGTCCATCTGAGCAGCACCGGTGATCATGTTCTTGACGTAGTCAGCGTGACCCGGGCAGTCAACGTGCGCGTAGTGACGAACTTCGGAGTCGTACTCTACGTGCGCAGTGTTGATGGTGATACCACGAGCCTTCTCCTCCGGAGCCGAGTCGATCTTGTCGAAGTCGACCTTAGCCGAACCGAAAACTTCGGAGCAGACGCGGGTCAGAGCAGCGGTCAGAGTGGTTTTACCGTGGTCAACGTGACCGATGGTGCCGACATTGACGTGCGGCTTATTACGCTCAAACTTTTCCTTAGCCATCTGAACCGCCTCCGAACAAGGTAGTGAATACAAGAACCATTAAAATAAAGGCAGATATAGAGATATCTGCCTTTATAGAGTGGAGCTCATGAGCGGATTTGAACCGCTGACCTCACCCTTACCAAGGGTGTGCTCTACCAACTGAGCTACATGAGCGAAACACTTTGCACAAACAGCAAACCTGGAGCGGGCAGCGGGAATCGAACCCGCATCATCAGCTTGGAAGGCTGAGGTTCTACCACTAAACTATGCCCGCAGAGCCTGCAGCTCACGCTTAAATCTGGTGGAGGGGGAAGGATTCGAACCTTCGAAGTCTATGACGTCAGATTTACAGTCTGATCCCTTTGGCCACTCGGGAACCCCTCCAAAGTGGGCGGCATTTTAACTTCTGCCACCTGACTGTCAAGCATTTTCTCAATAAAAACTTGAGGTTAGCTGCTTAGCCCAGCCACTTCACGAGAGCCATCCCGTAAAGCGGGCGCCATTCTATGCAAACTACTGACCACTTGCAACGCTTTCGCACGGCATTATTTGGTGCTGCAAACCATTGAAGTCCAAAGCCAGAGACTCGAGCGCATCATCTATAAGGCGCCGACTATTCGGAGCCACCCGCACCCAGAAGCTTCTCTGTGCTCGAGGCAGCTCCCGAAGAAGCGGCTCATAACCAGCATCGCGCAGACGCCGCATCACGCTCTCTGCGGAGTCATGCCTAGGGAAAATACCAAGCGAGATCCCATTTGCCAGATCTCCCTGTGTAATGATGTAGCTATCGATTCGCCTGGCCTGAAGCTCTTTTAGCTGCCTAAGCGACGCCTGCCTCGAGGCCAAAGGCGCAAGATACACCCAGTAGTCGAGGCCAGCGGCAGCAGTTACCGAACGCACCTCAGCCTGGATATCCAGAGCCGTCAGGCGCTGCTCGAGCTGCTGCGCCTGCACCGTCGATTGAAAGCTACCCAGAAAGAGACAGGAGTCAGCCACAACCGCTTCAGCAGCAGGCGCCCCATGCGAGCGCACACGCTCGCGATCAGCAGAACTCAAAAGCCGCACACCCTGCTGATGCCCCTGGCGCATCTCTACAGTCTCAACTTCCTTGGCTCGCAGCGGCGCCTTTTGTTGATGCCATACGTAATAAAAAAGATTGAGAACCAGGAACAACAGAAACAACCAGCGCATGGTTATACCCCGGAAACAGGGCAAGCCTCAGCAAGCCCCCTGAATACTAAATCAGCAACCAGATGAGCCTGAGGCAGATACCCCCCAACCAGCGCAGCATCCCCCCCGGTGAGATAGACCTCAAAGGACTCACCCAAACAGCTGCGCGCCACATCCAGCTGAGTTAAAGCAAAGCCTCTCAACATCAACGCACAGCCCCGCTCAACCGCCTCTGCGGTATTGCGCCCAGGCTCAAGCCCAAGCAGTGCCTGCTGCGCCACGGCATCGTCATAGCGAATCCGGCGGGTATGAGTACTTAGCTCACGACGCATCAAAGGCATACCGGGACATATGTAGCCCCCCAAATGCTCACCCTCTTTCGTTACGAAATCCGAGGTAATTGCAGTTCCCAGATCCAAAACCAGGCAGGCACATCCACCGGATAACTGATAAGCCCCCACAGCAGCCAGCCAGCGATCAAGGCCAAGACGCGTAAAGTCATGGTAGCCATTGCGCACCCCAGCAAGAGATGTTGCAGGCTGCGCACAGACAACACCCACACCAAACTCACGCTGAAGCTGATTAACCAGAGCAGCAGTCTCTTCATCGCTGCGCACGCTGACCAGCCGACAGGCACGCAACCGCACCCCACTTACTGCAACCACCTCCAGCAACTGCTGAGTCGACTCAGCATGGCCGCTCGAGACCAACACACCCTTACTATCGAGCAGCCGCCACTTAATAAGGCTATTGCCACAATCCAGCTCAAGAATCATCACGCAACCTCAGGCTTAACTCGCCACCGCTGAATTGCAACTCACGCCCCGCAACCTCGAACCGCAGCGCCCCCTGGTCATCAACACCCAGGATTCGCCCATCAGTGCATTTCGCCCCCGCTAGCAAGCGCCCCTCAAGCCCCCGCCAGACATGGACAGCCTCCCACTCCTCTCGCAGCCCGGCAAAACCTTCCCGCTCATGTCGCAGCAAATAATCCCTAAGCGACCGCCCAAGAGCGACAGCCAACAGCGTCCGGTCAACAAAATGACCGCGCTCTGCGCGCAGCGAGGTCCAGGCCTGATCAATGTCCACGCGCCCCGGGAGCATATTGACGTTAATTCCAATACCTATCACCAGCTGGTAAGCACCACCCGGCTCTCCGGAAAGCTCGAGCAGGATGCCGGCGATTTTTCGCCCCCCCACGAGCAAATCGTTCGGCCACTTCATCCCTACGTCGACGTTCATAGCGGACAGGACGCGCTGCACGGCAAGTCCAACAGTCAGGCTCAAGCCATCTAGCGGGTAGCCGCTCTCCAACCGCAACCCAAGACTGTAATAAAGATTCTCACCGAAAGGACTGATCCAGCCGCGCCCACGACGCCCACGCCCCCCATCCTGAGCCTCAGCGATCACCAGCAAGGGGGAGGAGGCTCCAACCGCCAACTGACGCAACGCCTCTGCATTAGTCGAATCCAGGGACTCGTAGAAAGAACATGACCAGCCCAGTTCCAGCGCTTGCGCCTTAATAACAGCAGCATCGAGCAAGGACATTTCCGAGGCCATGCGATAGCCTTTGCCTCGCACGCGATAGACAGTCAATCCTAGCTCTGCCTCTAACAGCTGGAGACGCTTCCATACCGCCGCACGACTGATACCAAGGGCACGACCGATAGACTCGCCAGAATGAAACTGGCCATCTTGGAGTAAATGCAGCAAATCACGCATCAAAACAAGGCCTCGCCAAACAGGCTGGCATCATAACGATGCGCTACAGCATTGCCTAGAAAACATCCAACCAGAAATAGCCAAATAGATTTTCCCGGCGCAAAGACAAACCCCCGACCAGCATGAGCGGGTCGGGGGTTT
>NZ_JBICIT010000003.1:0-703 GCF_043102245.1 Pseudomonas sp. zbq_18
AGCACTTCAGAGTCATCTGATGAGTGCTGATTTCTGGTCTTTTGACCGGTACAAATCGTTCTTTAAAAATTTGGGTATGTGATAGAAGTGACTGATTAATTACTTTCACTGGTAATTGATCTGGTCAAGGTAAAATTTGCGTGTTCTCTATGCAAATTTTCGGCGAATGTCGTCTTCACGTTTGAGACAGTAACCAGATTGCTTGGGGTTATATGGTCAAGTGAAGAAGCGCATACGGTGGATGCCTTGGCAGTCAGAGGCGATGAAAGACGTGATAGCCTGCGATAAGCTTCGGGGAGTCGGCAAATAGACTGCGATCCGGAGATCTCTGAATGGGGGAACCCACCTGACATAAGTCAGGTATCTTGCACTGAATACATAGGTGTAAGAGGCGAACCAGGGGAACTGAAACATCTAAGTACCCTGAGGAAAAGAAATCAACCGAGATTCCCTTAGTAGTGGCGAGCGAACGGGGACTAGCCCTTAAGCTTCTTTGATTTTAGCGGAACGCTCTGGAAAGTGCGGCCATAGTGGGTGATAGCCCTGTACGCGAAAAGGTCTTAGAAGTGAAATCGAGTAGGACGGAGCACGAGAAACTTTGTCTGAATATGGGGGGACCATCCTCCAAGGCTAAATACTACTGACTGACCGATAGTGAACCAGTACCGTGAGGGAAAGGCGAAAAGAACCCCGGAGAGGGGAG
>NZ_JBICIT010000004.1:0-105918 GCF_043102245.1 Pseudomonas sp. zbq_18
ATGACCGTCTATTTGATGAAGGCTCAGCTCAAGACCCTGTGGACTTGCGGCAGTGCCTGGCAGTGGCGAACGGCTTGGCGGCAATGGCTAAGGCATGCCCAGGAAAGCCAGATCCCAGCACTGATGCAGTTTGCCAAACGCCTGAGCGGTTACTGGCGCGGCATCCTCAGCCGGGTGCGCTGGCCCATGCACACCGGTCAACTGGAAGGCATCAATAACCGCATCAAGGTGATCAAGCGCATGGCCTACGGCTACCGGGACAGCGAATTTTTCTTCATGAAGATTAAGGCGGCGTTCCCCGGTAATGCGTGAAGAACCAAAAAAATGGGCGACCGAAGTCGCCCAAAATGCCTTGCGTGCACGGGTGTGGAAAAACTCACTTGGCCTTGATGGCGGCCTTCTTGTGCGAGTCTTTCCAGATGAACAGTCCAACGCCGCCGAAGAAAGCGAGCATCAGTACTACGGTGCCGATACCGGCGATGACTACTGTGTCGAGAAACATGGCGGCCTCCTGTGTGAGCCTTGTCTTGCATGGCTACAGACTATCGGAGGTGCCGAGGCGGGAATTGATCCGGATCAATATCCGGTATGGTCGGCGCCGCGACAGGGCGCCGCAGGCAGGTCAGCGCTTTTTCTTGGGCTTGGACTTCTTCTTGCTTTTACCCAGCGGCATGGCCTGCTCGAAGGCCTGACGCATCTCGTCCAGCTTCTTGTCATGCAGGTCGTGGATGCGCTTGCCACGCTCGGCGGCGAAATCGATCAGTTTGTCGTCGCTCATGCTCAGTTCCGGATCAGGCGAAAAGTGAGATTGATGCGCGGCGCCACCGGCGCGCGGGTCTTGGCCACCTGATGCTGCCAATGATGCTGCGTAGCGCCGGCCATGACCAGCAGTGATCCATGTTCCAGAGTCATGGAGTGCTCGATACGGGTCGCGCCCTTGCGGCGCAGATCGAAACGCCGCGCGCCACCGAGGTTGAGCGAGGCCACCAGCGGATTGCGCCCCAGTTCGATCTCATCATCGCTGTGCCAGCCCATCGAGTCCTGGCCGTCGCGGTAATAATTGAGCAACACGCCATTGAGGCGCTGACCGACGGCCTGCTCCACCTGCCGGCGGATCTCGCTCAGCAGCGGCGTCCAGGGCAAGGGTTGATGGGTCAGGCCGGAATAGCGATAGCGGGCCTCGGGGTCGCCATACCAGGCCAGCAGACGCGGTACCCGCACATCACGCCCGTGGATATGCAGCAGCGGCTGCTCCCAGGCAATCTCGTCACGCAGCTGTTTGAACCAGGCGTCGGCGCAGGCGGCCGACAGCCACTGCGCCCGGTAGCTCAGCTCGGCATCCGCCAGGTTCAACGGTTGATCCTCGAATAGGCTCATGGCAGTCGGGGACACTCAGACCTCCACATCCACCCACAGGCCCTGGCGCGGTATTTCTTCCAACAGCTTTTCTGCCTCGGCAGCGTCGGCCTCCAGCTCGGCCAGCTCCTGCGGGGTATAGCCACGGCGCTGCCGGCGACGCTGCTCTTCGCGCAACAATTCCTCGGCCTCCTGGGGATGGCGCTTATCCAGTCCTACCGCGCTCTCGTTGGCACTCTCGCTGGCCGGCGTCACCGGAGGAATGTCCGGGCGCGGCTTGACCACGTCCTGCTGGGCGGTCACCGGGGCCAAGCTGTGAGGAATAGGCGGTAGCATTGATTTTCTCCCTGATATCCAACTGTCGGCTGGACGGCCTCCTACTTAAGCCGGCACTCGCTACACTTTCGACTCGGGACGCATGCATTGATTCAGTGCAGACGTCGCTCTCGGCGCAGCGTTCCGCTAACATACGCGGCTTTTTTCGCAGCTGGGGCTTTCCATGGCAAGTAGTGGCATTGTGCAGTATCAACCGGGACAACGCTGGATCAGCGACAGCGAGGCGGAACTCGGGCTCGGCACCATCCTCACTTCTGACGGCCGTCTGCTCACTGTGCTCTACCCGGCCACCGGCGAAACCCGCCAGTACTCCCTGCGTAACGCCCCGCTGACCCGCGTGCGCTTCGCCCCGGGCGACGAGATCACCCATTTCGAAGGCTGGAAGCTCACCGTTCAGGAAGTCGAGGACATCGACGGCCTGCTGGTGTATCACGGCTTCGATGCCGAACACCGCCCGGTCAGCCTGCCGGAAACCCAACTGTCCAACTTCATCCAGTTCCGCCTGGCCAGCGACCGCCTGTTCGCCGGGCAGATCGACCCGCTGAGCTGGTTCGCCCTGCGCTATCACACCCTGGAGCACCAGAGCCGACTGCTGCACTCGAGCCTGTGGGGCCTGGGCGGCGCCCGCGCCCAGCCGATCGCCCACCAGCTGCACATCGCCCGCGAAGTGGCCGACCGCATCGCGCCGCGCGTACTGCTGGCCGACGAAGTGGGCCTGGGCAAGACCATCGAGGCCGGCCTGGTGATCCACCGCCAGCTGCTCTCCGGGCGCGCCAGCCGCGTGCTGATCCTGGTGCCGGAAAACCTGCAGCACCAGTGGCTGGTAGAGATGCGTCGTCGCTTCAACCTGGAAGTGGCACTGTTCGACGCCGAACGCTTCGCCGAGAGCGATGCCGACAACCCCTTCGAGGACACCCAGCTGGCGCTGGTCGCCCTGGAGTGGCTGAAGGACAGTGAGAAGGCCCAGGACGCCGCCTTCGCCGCCGGCTGGGACCTGCTGGTGGTCGACGAAGCGCACCATCTGGTCTGGCATCCGGAAAAGGCCAGCGATGAATACCGCCTGGTCGAACAACTGGCCGAGGTCATTCCCGGTGTGCTGCTGCTGACCGCTACCCCGGAGCAGCTGGGCCTGGAAAGTCACTTCGCCCGCCTGCGCCTGCTCGATCCGAACCGTTTCCATGACCTCGACGCCTTCCGCGCCGAGAGTGCCAACTACAAGCCAGTGGCCGAAGCCGTGCAGGAGCTGCTGGATCAGGGTCGCCTGTCGCAGCAGGGCCACGCCACCATCTCGCGCTTCCTCGGTGCCGAGGGCGAAGCGCTGCTGGCTGCCGTGACCGACGGCGACAGCGAGGCCTCGGCGCGGCTGATCCGCGAGCTGCTGGATCGCCATGGCACCGGCCGCGTACTGCTGCGCAACACCCGCGCCGCGGTGCAGGGCTTCCCCGAGCGCCAGCTGCACCCCTACCCGCTGCCCAACCCGGTGGAATACATGGAGCTGCCGCTGGGCGAGCACGCCGAGCTGTACCCGGAAGTCAGCTACCAGTCGCAGCAGGACGGCGACGAGGAAGACCGCTGGTGGAAGTTCGATCCGCGCGTCGAGTGGCTGATCGACACGCTGAAGATGCTCAAGAAATTCAAGGTGCTGGTGATCTGCGCCCATGCCGAGACCGCGCTGGACCTGTCCGACGCCCTGCGCGTGCGCTCCGGCATCCCGGCCACGGTATTCCACGAGGGCATGAGCATCCTCGAACGCGACCGCGCCGCCGCCTACTTCGCCGACGAGGAGTTTGGCGCCCAGGTGCTGATCTGCTCCGAGATCGGCTCCGAAGGTCGCAACTTCCAGTTCAGCCATCACTTGGTGCTGTTCGACCTGCCGGCCCACCCGGACCTGCTGGAGCAGCGCATCGGCCGCCTCGACCGCATTGGCCAGAAGCACACCATCCAGCTGCACGTGCCCTACCTGGAAAACAGCCCGCAGGAGCACCTGTTCCAGTGGTATCACCAGGCGCTGAACGCCTTCCTCAACACCTGCCCCACCGGCAACGCCCTGCAACACCAGTTCGGCCCGCGCCTGCTGGCCCTGCTGGAAAGCAACGGCGACGACGCCTGGCTGCAGCTGCTGGATGAAGCCAAGGCCGAACGCGAGCGCCTGGAAGGCGAACTGCACAGCGGTCGCGACCGCCTGCTGGAGCTCAACTCCGGCGGCGCTGGCGAGGGTGAGCGCCTGGTCGAGGCAATCCACGAGCAGGACGACCAGTTTGCCCTGCCGATCTATATGGAAGAGCTGTTCAACGCCTTCGGTATCGACAGCGAGGATCACTCGGAAAACGCCCTGATCCTGCGCCCCAGCGAGAAGATGCTGGACGCCAGCTTCCCCCTGGGCGACGACGAGGCGGTGACCGTCACCTACGACCGCAACCAGGCACTGGCCCGCGAAGACATGCAGTTCCTCACCTGGGAACACCCCATGGTGCAGGGCGGCATGGACCTGGTACTGGCCGGTTCGATGGGCAACACCTCGGTGGCGCTGATCAAGAACAAGGCGCTCAAGCCCGGCACCGTGCTGCTGGAACTGCTCTACGTCAGCGAAGTGGTGGCGCCCAAGGCCCTGCAACTGGCCCGCTACCTGCCGCCGGTGGCGCTGCGCTGCCTGCTCGACGGCAACGGCAACGACCTGGCCAGCAAGGTCGCCTTCGATACCCTCAACGACCAGCTGGAAAGCGTGCCGCGCGCTAGCGCCAACAAGTTCGTACAGGCCCAGCGCGACGTACTGGCCAAGCAGATCGGCGCTGCCGAGGCGAAGATGGCTCCACGTCATATCCAGCGGGTCGAGGAGGCGCGCCATCGCTTCACTGCCAGCCTGGATGAGGAACTGGCGCGCATGGTCGCCCTGCAGGCGGTCAACCCAACGGTGCGCGACAGCGAGATCGAGGCCCTGCGCAAGCAGCGCGAGAGCGGCCTGGCCTTCCTCGACAAGGCGGCCCTGCGCCTGGAGGCGATTCGCGTGCTGGTGGCCGGTTAATTCATCCGCCAGAACGAAAAAGGGCAGCCTCGGCTGCCCTTTTCTGTGTTGCCGAGAGTTACTGCGCCGCTTTGGCGCGCATCTTGTCGCTCATGACCGCCATTTCGTCGTAGATCGCCTGCGGGTGCTTGCGCTTGATCTCCCAGGCCATGCGCCCCTGCTCGTGCGGCAGGATCAGGAATTCACCCTTGGCCACTTCATCGTGGATATAGCCGGCGATGTCAGCAGCAGTGATCGGGCTGTTCTCCAGCAGCTTGCCGACCTGCTGCTTGACGTTCGGGTTCGGGCCACGGAAGGAGTCCAGCAGATTGGTCTGGAAGAACGACGGGCAAACCACGTGCACGCCGACCTTTTCCGACTTGAGCTCGATCAGCAGGCTCTCCGACAGCGCCAGCACGCCGGCCTTGGCCACGTTGTAGTTGCTCATTGCCGGCCCCTGCATGATGGCCGCCATGGAAGCGATGTTGATGATCTTGCCCTGGCTGGCGCGCAGCAGCGGCAGGAAGGCCTTACAGCCCTTGATCACGCCCATCAGGTTGATCGACAGCTGCCAGTCCCAGTCTTCCAGGCTGAGATCGGCGAAGAAACCGCCCGCCGCCACACCAGCGTTATTGACCAGGATATCGAGGCCGCCGAAGCGCTCCTCGCAAGCCTGGGCCACCGCAGTCAGCTGGCTGTAGTCACGCACATCGCAGCGCATGGTGAAACCGTCACCACCCGCCTCGCGTACCAGTTTTAAGGTTTCCGCCAGACCGGATTCATTGACGTCACACAGCGCCAGGCGCCAGCCATCGCGGGCCCAACGCAGGGCGATTTCGCGTCCCAGGCCGGAGCCTGCCCCAGTGATCATCATGCGGTTGTGCATTCTGTTCTGCCTTGTTCGGTGGTGAAGTTGCAACGAGTGTATCCAAGGCAGGACTGGCTGCAGCCCAGCATCAGGCCGATGAATGTCGTGGCCCAAGCCACTTGTCATGCCGCCGTCATCTGCGTATCCAGCGCCAGATCAGCCACAGATAGACCGGTACATTGATCAGCAGCACTACAGCACCAAGCCACAGCTGGACCTGCGGCGTGAGTCCGGCCGGATAGATCACTGGAATCAGGTAGTGCTCGACAAAACCGCCGGTATAGCCGGCTTGCCCCGCCGCCTCACGCAAACGATTTTCCAGAGGCGTCAGCGGGCAATACAGGTGCAGCAACTCCACCGCAGCGCCCCAGGTGACTGCCGGCACATGCAGCCAGGCCACGCGCGGCCAGCACAACACGGCCAGGGCACCGAACAGGACAAAGAGGATAAAAGCCAGATGCAGCCACACCACTGCATCGGCAGCCAAACGCCAGAGCATGTGCTCCACCTACCTTTTATCCAATGGTTACTTCCGGCTTACCGCGAAGACAGAATCTTTTGTGCCAACTTTCAATAAGTTAGCGCCAAGATGCGCAAGCTAAACATTCTTATTTATATTTAATTTTATATATAATTCAATAGCTTACATTTGACGAAGATCAGTATCGGGCGCAAACTTCCGCGATACCTGCCCCCACCAACTTGAGGTTCATCATGAAAGGCGACAAGAAAGTCATCCAGCACCTGAACAAGATCCTCGGCAATGAATTGGTGGCGATCAACCAATACTTCCTGCATGCCCGTATGTATGAGGACTGGGGCCTGGAAAAGCTCGGCAAGCATGAATACGACGAATCCATCGACGAGATGAAGCATGCCGATAAGCTGATCAAGCGCATCCTCTTCCTCGAAGGTCTGCCCAACCTGCAGGACCTCGGCAAGCTGATGATCGGCGAGAACACCAAGGAAATGCTGGCCAGCGACCTCAAGCTGGAACAGTCCGCCATCGTCGACCTGAAAGCCGCCATCGCCTACTGCGAAAGCGTTGGCGACTACGGCAGCCGCGAACTGCTGGAAGATATCCTTGAAGCCGAAGAAGAGCATATCGACTGGCTGGAAACCCAACTGGGCCTGATCGAGAAAGTCAGCCTGGAAAACTACCTGCAGTCGCAGATGGACGAATAAAACAGCCTCTGCACCCAAAGAGCCCCGCTACTGCGGGGCTCTTGCATTCACGAGCGACTGGGACTGCCGCCCTACTTGGCGAGCAGGCGAAACGCGTGCCCACACCTGATCACCTTAGCCGCTACCCCGCTCAAGCAGCATAAAAAAGGGCAGCCCAGGGCTGCCCAAAGCACACGGAGCAATGGACTGTGTCAGTGCGCGATGGCGCCACTGGCACCCAAGCCGGTCTGCGAGCGGACAAACTGCGGGAAGAAGCGCGCGCGCTCTTCGCCAGCTTCCTGGGACTTGTCGGTGACCGAGAAGAACCAGATGCCAACGAACGCTACCAGCATGGAGAACAGCGCCGGGTACTCGTAGGGGTAGACCGGGGTGGCGTTGCCGAGGATCTGCACCCACACGGTCGGGCCGAGCACGGTCAGCGCCACGGCAGTGGCCAGACCCAGCCAGCCGCCGATCATGGCGCCGCGGGTGGTCAGCTGCTTCCAGTACATGCTGAGGAACAGCACCGGGAAGTTGCAGCTGGCGGCGATGGAGAAGGCCAGGCCAACCATGAAGGCGATGTTCTGCTTCTCGAACAGGATGCCCAGACCGATGGCCAGCACGCCGAGGGCCAGAGTGGTGATCTTCGAGACGCGCAGCTCATCCTTCTCGTTGGCCTTGCCCTTCTTGATCACGCTGGCATAGAGATCGTGGGACACCGCCGAAGCACCGGCCAGGGTCAGGCCAGCAACCACCGCGAGGATAGTGGCGAAGGCCACCGCCGAAATGAAGCCGAGGAACAGGCTGCCACCCACAGTATTGGCCAGGTGTACCGCCGCCATGTTGTTACCACCGATCAGGCCGCCAGCGGCATCACGGAAGTCCGGATTGGTGCCCACCAGCAGGATCGCGCCGAAACCGATGATGAAGGTCAGGATGTAGAAGTAGCCGATGAAACCGGTGGCGTAGAACACGCTCTTGCGCGCTTCCTTGGCGTCGGACACGGTGAAGAAGCGCATCAGGATGTGCGGCAGGCCGGCAGTACCGAACATCAGCGCCAGGCCCAGGGAAATCGCCGAGATCGGGTCTTTCACCAGCCCGCCGGGGCTCATGATCGCCTCACCCTTCGGGTGCACGGCAATGGCCTGGGAGAACAGTTGGCCGAAGTCGAAGTTGACGTGCTTCATCACCATCAGCGCCATGAAGGAGGCACCGGACAGCAGCAGCACGGCCTTAATGATCTGTACCCAGGTAGTCGCCAGCATGCCGCCGAACAGAACGTAGCAGACCATCAGTATGCCCACCAGAATCACCGCGACATGGTAGTTGAGGCCGAACAGCAGCTCGATCAGCTTGCCGGCACCGACCATCTGCGCGATCAGGTAGAAGGCCACGACCACCAGCGAACCGCTGGCCGACAGGGTACGGATCTGCTTCTGCCCAAGACGGTAGGAGGCCACGTCGGCAAAGGTGTACTTGCCCAGGTTGCGCAGGCGCTCGGCGATCAGGAACAGGATCACCGGCCAGCCAACCAGAAAGCCGATGGAGTAGATCAGCCCGTCGTAGCCGGAGGCGAACACCAGGGCGGAAATCCCCAGGAAGGACGCCGCCGACATGTAGTCGCCGGCAATCGCCAGGCCGTTCTGGAAACCGGTGATGCTGCCGCCTGCGGTGTAGAAGTCGGAAGTCGACTTGCTGCGTTTGGAAGCCCAGTAGGTGATGCCCATGGTGAAGGCGACGAAGGCCACGAACATGATGATGGCCGAGAGGTTCAGCGGTTGGCGCTGTACCTCGCCCTCGATGGCACCGGCAGCCCACAGCGTGGGCGTCACGGCCAGCAGGCCACAGGCGCCGACAATACGCGAAATCATGGCTGCACCTCGTCGAGCACGGCCTGGTTGAGGCGATCGAACTCGCCATTGGCGCGCTTGACGTAGATGCCGGTCAGCACGAAGGCCGAAAGAATCAGACCAACGCCCAGCGGGATACCCCAGGTCATCGAAGAACCGGCACTCAGCGGCGTGCCGAGCAGGTGCGGCTCGAACGCGATCAGCAGGATAAAGGCCAGGTACAGGCCAAGCATGATGGCGGAAAGTATCCAGGCGAAGCGGTCGCGCTTGGCAACCAATTCCTGGAAGCGCGGATTCTCTTCAATCCGCTTGTAGATGCTGTCATTCATTTGTCGTGGTTCTCCTCGGCAAGGTGCCGGTGAGGCCACTCTGAAAGCGCTGGAAGGCCCGAGGCAGACGACCTTAGTCGAATCACGGTGGATTTCACGACCAAAGTAGTAGGCGCGCCACCCTGAAGCACAGGGCCGGTTGAACCGCCATCGAGAGCAAAAATAAATCGATGACTTTAAATTAATACCAAATAACTATTAGGACCATCGGCAAGGCCAATTTCTTCTCCGCTTAAGGCGGGGCTACCTTGAGCATCTAAAGATAACCATTCGCATTGTCGAGGTGCATCATGCTCAAGACCTTCACCTTCACCCTCATGCACTTCTGCATCGCTTTCAGCGTCGCCTACGCCCTCACCGGCAGCATCGCCGTGGGCGGTCTGGTGGCGGCGGTCGAACCCCTGTGCAACTCGGTCGGTTTCTACTTTCACGAAAAGATCTGGCAGCGCTTCGAAAAACCGGGCAAGGCCGACAAGATCCCCAAACACGCCTGGTTGCACCACCACGCCTGAGCGGTGCGCCGGCGGGCGCTCTTGGTTAAGATGCGCGGCTTTGCCACCAGGTATCCGCAGCCACCATGACCACCAGCCCGCGCTCGCCCGTCCTGCCGTATTCATTTGCCCTGCTGCTGGCTCTTCTGGCACTCGGCGCCGTCTGGTACAGCGTCGGCAAACCCGTAGAACTGGCCGACGTCGCCAGCGCGACACACAAGTTGCAGTGCGCCTCCTACACCCCGTTCGGCAAGGATCAGTCGCCTTTCGACCAACCGCTGCAGATTCGTCGTGAACAAATAGAAATCGATTTCGTCCAGCTCGCCGAGCGCTTCGAGTGCGTGCGCACCTATTCGCAGATCAGCCTGGAAGAGGTGCCTGAACTGGCACGCAAACATGGTCTCAAGCTGCTGGCGGGCGCCTGGGTCAGCAGCAACCCGGTGGACACCGAACGGGAGATTGCAGCACTGATTGCCAACGCCAAGGCCAACCCGGACGTGATCGATGCCGTGATCGTCGGCAACGAGGCCCTGCTGCGCAAGGAGGTCACCGGCAGCCAACTGGTCAAGCTGATCGAGCGGGTCAAGGCCGAGGTCGCACAACCGGTGACCTACGCCGATGTCTGGGAGTTCTGGCTGCAATACCCGGAAGTGGCGCCAGCGGTGGACTTCATCACCATCCACCTGCTGCCGTACTGGGAAGACGATCCCACCGGCATCGATGCCGCGCTGAATCAGGTGGCCAACGTGCGTCGTACCTTTGGCAATGCCTTCGCACCCAAGGACATTCTGATCGGCGAAACCGGCTGGCCCAGCGAGGGCCGCCAGCGCGAAACGGCCCTGCCAAGCCGAATCAACCAGGCGCTGTTTATCCGCGGCTTCATCAAGCTGGCCGAGGACAACGGCTGGAAGTACAACCTGATCGAGGCCTTCGATCAGCCCTGGAAGCGTGACAGCGAGGGTGCCGTCGGTGGTTATTGGGGCCTGTTCGACGCCGACCGCCAGGATAAAGGTATCCTCACCGGTCCGGTGTCCAACCTGCCACACTGGCCACAGTGGCTGGCCGCCAGCGCCCTGCTGATGCTCGCTGCGCTGGCTTTCGCCGGCCGCCCGGCCTCAGCTCGCGCAGCCTTGCTTCTGCCGTTCACGGCGGCGCTCGCTAGCGCCTGCATTTTAGGCTGGAGCGAACTGGCGCTGATCACCAGCCGCTACTGGGGCGAATGGCTGTGGGCCGCCGCCCTGCTCGGCCTCAACCTGCTGGTGCTGGCCCACACAGCACTGACCCTGTCGGCACGCGCCGGCTGGCGCGAGCGCGCCTTCGTCTGGCTGGAAGCCCGTGGCGGCTGGTGGCTGGCTGCTGCCGGCTTCGCCGGCGCGGTGCTGATGCTTGGTCTGGTGTTCGACTCTCGCTACCGCAGCTTCCCCAGCCTGGCCCTGCTGCTACCGGCACTGGTCTACCTGTGTCGTCCGGTACAGGGTCCGCGCCGCGAGCTCGCCCTGCTCACCCTGATCATCGCTGCCGGCATCGCGCCCCAGCTGTACCAGGAAGGCCTACACAACCTGCAGGCCATCGGCTGGGCGCTGACCAGCACGCTGCTGGTGGCTGCTCTGTGGCGCGGCCTGCGTCACTCGCCTCGCTGAATCGGCCCGGTCAGGCCTGCGCCCGCACCAGGCGCAGGCCTGCCAGCACCAGCGCGAACACCGCCAGGCTGGCGCTGTACAGCACCAGTGCCGGCAGGCCCAGCAACAGGCTCAGCACCGCCAGGGCTCGCCCCGAGCGGCCTGGAATGAAGAAGGCGATCACGGCAGCAACCAACGTCGCCAAGGCAATCAGCCGGAAGTGGATGAGATACCCCAACCCCGCTCGCGCCTGGCACTCCCAGCGCGCCGCATCCTCTAGGCACAGCCCCACCCAGCGCGCATCCTCCATCAAGGCGAAACGCACACCGTAGCTGGCTGCGAGCCAGGACGACAGCAGCACGAACAACAGCACAACGGGCACATTGCGGGACATTCACGGACTCCAGCATGGAAAGCCGCCCAGCTTAATCGGCCCAGCGACAGGCACAAGATCGTGCGCTAAATTTCGCGCTCAACTGTCAAAGCCCTGACTGCTTTACCTACACGCTTGCACTTGTCACTCGAGCAGTATTCACTCCCCTTACCCCCACGCCACAGGGAAACGGCCATGCCCCGCTCGCTTCTGCGCCCCTTGCTGTTCAGCAGTCTGCTCTGCTGCGCAGCCCCCGCACTGGCTGTCGACATCGACGCCGCCAGCTACGGTTACCCACTGAGCAACCCGTTCGAAGCCACCATCGCCACTACACCACCGGATCTGCGCCCGCAGGTACCCAGCGATGAGGACATCGACCAGGCCGACTACGACATCAAGCTGCGCCCCGAGCGCGAATTCGAGCTGCCTGAAAACTTCTGGCCAGTGACCAAGCTGCGCTATCGACTGGCTCGCCAGGACGGCAAGGCGCCGCTGATTTTCATCATCGCCGGCACTGGCGCCAGCTTCGCCAGCGGCAAGACCGACGAGCTCAAGCGCCTGTTTTACGGCGCCGGCTACCACGTGATCCAGCTGTCGTCGCCAACCAGCTACGACTTCATGAGTGCCGCCTCGCGTACCGCCACGCCAGGCATTTCCAGCGACGATGCCGAAGACCTGTACCGGGTGATGATGGCCATCAGTGCCCAGCATCCGGACATCGAAGTCAGCGACTACAACCTGACCGGCTACAGCCTCGGTGGCCTGCATGCCGCTTTCGTCAGCAAGCTGGACGAGCAGCAGCGCCATTTCAACTTCAAGCGCGTCCTGCTGCTCAATCCGCCGGTCAACCTGTACACATCGGTCAACAACCTGGATCGACTGGTGCAAACCCGAGTGAAAGGCATCGATGACCATACCAACTACTTCGAGCTGGTCCTGGCCAAACTGGCCCGCTACTTCGAAGAGCAGGGCCAGGTCGATCTCAACGAAGCGATGCTCTACGACTTCCAGCGCTCGGGGCAGAAGCTCAGCAACGAAGAACTGGCCATGCTGATCGGCAGCTCCTTCCGCTTTTCGGTATCGGACATGGCCTTCACCGCCGACCTGATCAACCGTCGCGGCCTGATCACCCCGCCGAACTATCCAATCAGCGAAGGCACCAGTCTCACGCCGTTTTTCAAGCGCGCCCTGCAATGCGACTTCGACTGCTACATCGTCGAGCAACTGGTGCCCCACTGGCGCAAGAAATACAGCGGCGGCAGCCTGTTGCAACTGATCGACCAGGTCAGCCTGTACGGGCTGGAGGATTACCTGAAAACCAGCCCGAAGATCGCCGTGATGCACAACGCCGACGACCTGATCCTCGGCCCTGGCGATATCGGCTTCCTGCGCCGCACCTTTGGCGAGCGCCTGACCCTGTACCCGCATGGCGGGCACTGCGGCAACCTCAACTACCGCGTCAACAGCGACGCCATGCTGGAGTTCTTCCGTGGCTAGAAAATGGATTCTTTCGCTCGCCCTGTCCCTCGCCGCCGGCCTGGCTCAGGCCGACACCACCGCAGCGGAGAACGACGGCTTCACCCGCCCGCTGGATCAGTTGCAGTTCAACCCGTACCTGGACCAGCGCGAATTCGAACGTTCCACCCTCGACGCGCTGCAGGTCTACGATCCCTGGGAGTCGTGGAACCGCCGGGTCTACCACTTCAACTACCGCTTCGATGAATGGGTCTTTATGCCGGTGGTGCGCGGCTACCGTTACGTCACGCCTGGCTTCGTGCGCAGCGGCGTGAACAACTTTTTCAGTAACCTGGGTGACATCCCCAACCTGCTCAACAGCCTGCTGCAGTTCAAGGGGCAACGCTCGCTGGAAACGACCGGACGCCTGCTGATCAACACCACCATCGGCATCGCCGGCCTGTGGGACCCGGCCACCCGCATGGGCCTGCCCAAGCACAGCGAGGATTTCGGCCAGACCCTGGGCGTGTATGGCGTGCCGGACGGCCCCTACGTGGTACTGCCATTTCTCGGCCCCTCCAACCTGCGTGACACCGGAGGCAAGGTGTTCGACTTCGCCGCCGAAAGCCAGATCAATTACCTGAACGTCGCCGAGGTCAGCAGCGATCACCCGGAGATCACCGCCCTGCGCGTTGTGGACATCCGCGACAGCACCAACTTCCGCTACGGCCAGACCAACAGTCCGTTCGAGTACGAGAAGGTGCGTTTCGTCTACCGCGAGGCGCGCAAGATCCAGGTCGCCGAGTGATCGATTAAGTCGATTGATTTCGCGGAAAATTTGCAAACATCCATTCAATAAAGCTGGCTAGCATGGGCACATTCCACCTGAGGAGGTGCCCATGACCCCTTTCCGCAAAGTCCTCTCCCAGCATATCGGCCAGCCCACTTCGGACGGCGCAGGCGTGCGTCTGACCCGTGTCTTCGGCGGCGCAGGTATCGAACGCTTCGATCCGTTTCTGATGCTCGACGAATTCGGCTCGGAGAACCCGGACGACTACATCGCCGGCTTCCCGCCCCACCCCCATCGCGGCTTCGAAACCATCACCTACATGCTCGAAGGGCGTATGCGCCATGAGGATCACCTGGGCAACGTCGGCCTGCTGGAAAGTGGCGGCGTGCAGTGGATGACGGCAGCCCGCGGGATCATCCACAGCGAAATGCCCGAGCAGGAACAAGGTGTGATGCGCGGCTTCCAGCTGTGGCTCAACCTGCCGGCCAAGGACAAGCTCGGCGATGCCGGCTACCGCGACTATGCACCCGGCGAGATTCCGCAACTGACCACGGCCGATGGCGTGGCGGTGAAGGTCATCGCCGGCCGCTTTGACGACGGCGAGATGCAGCACGACGGTGCCGTACAGCGTCCGCATACCATGCCGCAGCTATTCGACCTGCACCTGCCGGCCGGCAGCCTCGTGACACCACGGTTGGCCGAGGGGCAGCGGGTTCTGCTCTACGTGTATGAAGGCGAACTGGCGGTCAATGGCCATGTCGTGAGCCGCAGTCGCCTGGCGCGCCTTTCCGACAGTGGTGCCATCGAACTGAGCAGCGCCGAGGGCGCGCGGGTATTGCTGATCGCCGGCACACCCTTGAACGAACCCATCGTGCAGTACGGCCCGTTCGTGATGAACAGCCGCGAGGAGATCGAACAGGCTCTACGCGACCTGCGCGACGACCGCCTGACCACGTGAGTCTTCAGCGCGTGGACGGAACGAATGCCGCGGCCAACTCGGCTGGCGCCGGTTCCGCACTGAGAAAGCGCAACAGGGATTCTTTCTGCGCCATGGCGTCCTGGAACCCCAGCTCGATCAGCTCGTTGCAATAGCCCGGCTCGAACAGCAGGTAGCTGAGCACGCCGGCACCGCTGGCACGGGTCGCCCCCGGCCCGCGCAGGAAAAAGCGCATGGCCTTGGGCAACTCATGGCGATGGCGGGCGGCGATCTGATCCAGCGGCTGACTGGGGGCGATTACCAGCACCTCCACCGGTTTCAGCCCCAGGCCACGCGGGTGCAGGCCGGACGGCACCAGGCGGCTCATGTGATTGAGCCGTTCGAGCAGTTCGATATCGCTTTCCAGGCTATCGATAAAGGTGCTGTTGAGCATGTGCCCGCTGATCTGTGCCAGGGTCGGCGGCAAACCGCTACGCGGGCGCACCACTTCCTGATGGACACCCTTGCCCAGCGGATTGCCACTCACCCCGACCACCAGCACCCGGCTGGCCCCCAAATGCAGCGCTGGGCTGATCGGCGCCGGCTGGCGTACCGCACCATCACCGAAATATTCGCGATTGATCTTCACCGGCGGGAACACCAGCGGAATGGCCGCGCTGGCCTGCAGGTGATTGAGATCCAGGCGGGTCGGCACACCCACGCGACGGTGGCGAAACCAGGGGTCGATGGTCGCGCGCCCCTGGTAGAACGTCACCGCCTGGCCGCTCTCGTAACCAAAGGCCGTGACCGCCACCGCCCGCAACTGACGCGCCCGCACAGCCGCGGCGATCCCCGAAAAATCCAGCTCACGCGCCAGCAGCTCGCCCAGCGGGGCACTGTCGAGCAAGGCCACCGGCTGCTGCTTGCCAAGGCCCAGCAGGCTGTGACCGAGGAAACGACTGGCCTGGCGCAATACGCCGGGCCAGTCGCTGCGATACACATCACCACAGTGAAAGCCCTGCCAAACCTGCGTCAGCCGCTGTACCGCACTGCTGAAATGCAGCGCGCCACAGGCCAGGCCAACGGCATTGATGGCGCCGGCCGAAGTACCGACGATGACCGGAAATGGATTGTCCGCCGTCTCGCCGAGCAGGTCGGCAATAGCCGCGAGCACCCCCACCTGATAGGCCGCCCGTGCGCCACCACCGGAAAGAATCAGCCCAGTGATGGGCCTGGCACGGTCTTCGGCTGGTGTCATGGGCACTGTTCCTTGGCTTTCTGACGAGTATAGAACCGGCTATTTGCGGTACAGCTTGGCCTCACCCTCAGGCCGCGTCTTGAAACGGCGATGTGCCCAGAGGTACTGCTCGGGACACTGGCTGACGGCCTGCTCGATCCACTGATTGATGCGCAGGCAATCGGCCTCCTCGCTTTCCCCCGGGAAGTCCTGCAATGGCGGGTGGATGACCAGGCGATAACCGCAACCATCGGCCAGACGCTCCTGGGTGAAGGGCACCACCCGTGCCTTGCCCAGGCGGGCGAACTTGGTGGTGGCGGTGACAGTGGCGGCGGTGATGCCGAACAGCGGCACGAAGATGCTCTGCTTGGGACCGTAGTCCTGGTCCGGGGCGTACCAGATGGCGCGGCCGGCGCGCAGCACCTTGAGCATGGCGCGAATGTCCTCGCGCTCGATGGCCGTGGCATCCCGGTTGTGTCGCTCACGGCCACGGCGCTGGACGAAGTCGAACAGCGGGTTCTTGTGCTCGCGGTACATGCCATCGATGGTCTGCCGCTGGCCGAGCAGCGCCGCGCCGATCTCCAGGGTGGTGAAATGCAGCGCCATGAGGATCACGCCCTGCCCCTCTTGCTGAGCCTGCTGCAGATGCTCCAAACCCTCGATATGCGCCAGCTTGGCCAGCCGCTCCCTGGGCCACCACCAGCTCATGGCCATCTCGAAGAAGGCGATGCCGGTGGAGGCGAAGTTCTCCTTCAGCAGCCGCTCCCGCTCGGCCTCGGACAACTGCGGGAAACACAGCTCCAGATTGCGCGCGGCGATGCGCCGCCGCGAGCCGGCCACCCGATACATCAGCGCACCCAGGCCACGGCCCAGCACCAGCAGCGCCCGATACGGCAGCTGCACCACCAGCCACAGCAGCCCGAGGCCCAGCCAGAGCGGCCAGAAGCGCGGGTGGAGGAAAGAGCGGCGAAATTGCGGGCGATCCATGGTGATTCCAGGCTGTCGAGGAAGCCCGGCATTCTACAGAACTCGACCCGGCTTGCGGCGCTGCCCCCATATCGCTATAAGTCGTGCCCATTCATTGCAGTGGGCAGACCATGAGCCAAGCCGACCTCCTCGACCAAGACCCCGTGTTCCAGCTCAAAGGCAGCATGCTCGCCATCACCATCCTGGAACTGGCGCACAACGACCTGGAGCGCCTGGATCGGCAGCTGGCGGAAAAAGTCGCCCAGGCCCCCAACTTCTTCCAGAACATTCCTCTGGTACTGGCCCTGGACAAGCTGCCGGAAGGCGAAGGCGAACTCGACCTGGGCAAGCTGATGGAAGTCTGCCGCGCGCATGGCCTGCGCACCCTGGCCATCCGCGCCACCCGCGAGGACGACATCGCTGCCGCCGAAGCGCTGGACATTCCCGTGCTGCCGCCCTCCGGTGCGCGCGAAAAACTGATCGAGCCGGCGGAGAGCCGCAAGAAGCCGGAAAAGCCTGCCGAACCCGTGGTCAAACCGACCAAGGTGATCACCAGCCCGGTGCGCGGCGGCCAGCAAATTTATGCCCAGGGCGGCGATCTGGTGGTCATGGCGGCGGTCAGCCCCGGCGCGGAACTTCTCGCCGACGGCAATATCCATGTGTACGGCCCGCTGCGCGGTCGTGCCCTGGCCGGCGTCAAGGGCGACACCAAGGCACGGATTTTCTGCCAGCAAATGGGCGCCGAAATGCTGTCGGTAGCGGGTCAGTACAAGACCGCCGAAGACCTGCGCCGCGATCCGCTCTGGGGCCAGCCGGTGCTGGTCAGTCTGTCGGGTGACGTGTTGAACATCACCCGCCTTTAACGGATACTGCGGCCAATTTTCAGGGACCAAAAGGGCATCCGGAAGCCAGTCTTTTCGGCTCGGTAATGCCCTCTTTTCATACACTTGGGGTAAAACACCTTGGCCAAGATCCTCGTAGTCACTTCCGGCAAAGGCGGCGTGGGCAAAACCACCACGAGCGCCGCCATCGGCACCGGCCTGGCCCTGCGCGGCCACAAGACCGTGATCGTCGACTTCGACGTCGGTCTGCGTAACCTCGACCTGATCATGGGCTGCGAACGCCGCGTGGTGTACGACTTCGTCAACGTCATCAACGGCGAAGCGACCCTGACCCAGGCCCTGATCAAGGACAAACGCCTGGAAAACCTCTACGTCCTGGCCGCCAGCCAGACCCGCGACAAAGACGCCCTGACCAAGGAAGGCGTCGGCAAGGTCATTGACGAGCTGGCACAGAACTTCGAATACGTGATCTGCGACTCGCCGGCCGGCATCGAGACCGGTGCTCACCTGGCCATGTACTTCGCCGACGAAGCCATCGTCGTGACCAACCCGGAAGTGTCCTCGGTACGTGACTCCGACCGCATGCTCGGCCTGCTGGCCAGCAAGTCGCGTCGCGCCGAACAGGGCCTGGAGCCGATCAAGGAGCGCCTGCTGCTGACCCGCTACAACCCGGAGCGCGTCACCAAGGGCGAAATGCTCGGCGTGGAAGACGTCGAGGAAATCCTCGCCATCAACCTGCTCGGCGTGATTCCGGAGTCCCAGGCCGTGCTGAAAGCGTCCAACCAGGGCGTGCCGGTCATCCTTGATGACCAGAGCGACGCCGGCCAGGCCTACGGGGATGCCGTCGACCGCCTGCTGGGCAAGGAAGTGCCCCACCGCTTCCTCGACGTGCAGAAGAAAGGACTCATGCAACGCCTGTTTGGAGCGCGCTAATGAATATTTTCGACTTCTTTCGCGAACGTAAAAAGGAAACCCCTGCTTCGATCGCGAAAGAGCGTCTGTCGATCATCGTCGCTCACGAGCGCGGTCAGCGCAGCCAGCCGGACTACCTGCCGGCCCTGCAGAAGGAGCTGGTCGAGGTGATCCGCAAGTACGTGAATATCGAGCAGGATCAGGTGCAGGTCGCGCTGGAAAACCAGGGCAGCTGCTCGATTCTGGAACTCAACATCACCCTGCCGGATCGTTGATCCGTCTGCGGTGAGCGACGGCGGCCACGGCCGCCGTTGTCATTTGTGGAAAAAACATGCCGCTGTCGAATGTGCAAATCATCCATCAGGACACCGCCCTGCTGGTGATCAACAAGCCCACCCTGCTGCTCTCCGTGCCTGGCCGCGCCGAGGACAACCGCGACTGCCTGGTGACCCGCCTGCAGGAAAACGGCTACCCGGAAGCGCGCATTGTCCACCGCCTGGACTGGGAAACCAGCGGCATCATCGTGCTGGCTCGCGATGCCGACAGCCACCGCGAGCTGTCGCGTCAGTTCCACGACCGCGAAACCGAAAAAGCCTACACCGCCCTGTGCTGGGGCCAGCCCGAACTGGACAGCGGCAGCATCGACCTGCCCCTGCGCTACGACCCGCCGACCAAACCACGCCATGTGGTCGACCATGAACTGGGCAAGCACGCCCTGACGTTCTGGCGCGTACTGGAACGTTGTGGCGACTACTGCCGCGTCGAGCTCACGCCGATCACCGGGCGCTCGCACCAGTTGCGCGTGCACATGCTGTCCATCGGCCACCCGCTGCTCGGCGACGGTTTGTACGCCCACGAACAGGCGCTGGCCGCCTGGCCGCGCCTGTGCCTGCACGCCAGCATGCTCAGCCTGACCCACCCGCAGACCGGCGAACGCCTGCGCTTCGAAAGCCCGGCACCCTTCTGAAGCCAGTCCCGGGCTGAACGACTCCCTGCACTAAACGGCAGGTCGCAGTCTGGTGCGGGACATGCCATACACGCACCACAGCAATGCACACCCCACAAAACAAAACCCTGTAACGAGCCCTTTCAGGACTATTTTTGTGCATCATGCACAACGCACGCTGATCCCCCTGTCAGATCAGCAAGCGCCCCGTGCTTGGCACGCCCCCTGCTATCGCAAGGTCATCCCAGACCAACCGGAGCACCGCCATGAGCCTGACCACTCCCGATAGTGATTACCCCTTGAGCGAGGTACCCAGCGGCGCGCGTAAGGGCCTGCTGTCCACCTCCATCCTGCTGTTCGGTTTTACCTTCTTCACCGCCACCATGTTCGCCGGCGGCAAGATTGGCATGGCCTTCGACTTCACCACCCTGCTCTGGGCTGCGGTGATCGGCAACCTGCTGCTCGGCCTTTACGCCGCCGTGCTCGGTCTGATCGCCAGCCGCAGCGGCCTCAACTCGGTACTGATGGGGCGTTTCTGCTTCGGCGAAGTGGGCAGCAAGCTGTCCGACATCCTTCTCGGTTTCACCCAGATCGGCTGGTACGCCTGGGGCACGGCGACCATCGCCATCGTCCTGGTCAAGCTGCTCGGCCTGTCCGAAAGTCTGACCCTGCCGCTGATGGTGCTGTTCGGTTTCGGCTTCTGCATCACCGCCTTCATCGGCTACAAGGGCCTCGACCTGCTGTCGCGCGTGGCGGTGCCGGCCATGCTGGTGCTGCTGGTCATCTCGCTGTGGCTCGCCACCCGCGACGCCGGTGGCCTGGCCGGCCTGCTGGCCGTGCAGCCCAAGGAAAGCATGAGCCTGAGCGTGGCCATCACCCTGGTGTTCGGCACCTTCGTCAGCGGCGCCACCCAGGCCACCAACTGGACGCGCTTCGCCAGGAGCGGTCGCGTCGCCGTGCTGTCCAGTCTGTTCGGCTTCTTCATCGGCAACGGTCTGATGATCATTGCCGGTGCCTACGGCGCCATCGTCTACCAGCAACCGGATGTGGTCGAAGTGCTGGTCCTGCAGGGTCTGTCGATGGCCGCGGTGGTGATGCTGTTCCTCAACCTGTGGACCACCCAGGACAACACCATCTACAACTTCGCCGCCGCCGGCTGCAACCTGCTGCGCACCGACAGGCGCAAGACCGTGACCCTGGTCGGCGCTGCCATCGGCACCCTGCTCGCCCTGGGCGGCATGTACGAGCTGCTGATCCCCTTCCTGATCCTGCTCGGCTCGATCATCCCGCCGATTGGCGGCGTGATCATGGCCGACTACTTCTACGGCCATCGCGCACGCTACCCGCGTCTGGCGGACACCTCCCTGCCAGCCTTCAACTGGTGCGGACTGCTCGCCTATGCCGCAGGCGCCCTCTGCGCCTACTTATCGCCCTGGGTCGCGCCGCTGGTCGGCATCGCCGTGGCCGCACTGGTCTACGTCGTGCTGTTCGAGTTGCGCAAAGTCCTTGGCGCGCGTTCGCCGGCGCGCGCATGAGCCTCAGCGTGGCCGATGTCCTGGCCCTGCCGGGACTGGAAAGCATGACCCTGCGCGCCGGCGCGCGGGGTCTGCAGAGCGACGTGCGCTGGCCCTACGTGGCCGAGAACGAGGACATCGCCGACTGGGTGATGGGCGGCGAGCTGGTATTTGTCACCGGCATCAACCACCCGCGCCCTGAAGCCAACCTGCTGCTGTTGCTGCGCCAGGCCCACGAGCGCGGCAGTGCTGGCCTGGTGATCCTCACCGGCCCCGAGTTCATCCGCGCCATCCCGGACAGCGTGATCAGCGAAGCCGAGCGCCTGGGCGTGCCGCTGATCGAGCAGCCCTACGCCCTGAAGATGGTGGTCGTAACCCAGGCCATCGGCACCGCACTGGTTCAGGCCCAGCAGTTCGGCCGCTCGCGCCAGCAGTTGCTGGAGCAATTGCTGGAAGGCGACAGCCAGTCTGTTGAAGTCCTGCGCCAGCGCGGTGAGCGCCTCGGCCTGGCTCTGAATGTTCCGCGCCAGATCGTCGTACTGAGCCTGGAAGGCAGCGAGCAGCTGTTCGCCAGCCATGACGCGCACACCGCCGAACAACTGCTCCAGCAGCACCAGCAACGCGTACAGGAAAGCCTTGAAGCCGAACTGGCCGAGCTGGGCGATGCCCTGCCGCTGATCCGACAAGGCCGCCACTGGATCGCCCTGCTGCCGGCGACCAGCAGCGCCGATGAGGCCCGCAACCGCGAACGCATGGCCCGCCAGCTCAATGCCCTGCGCCCCTCCCTGCAACCGCTGCGCCCCTTCCTTGGCCTCGGCGATGGCGGCTATCTACCACCTCAGTTTGCCCAGGGACTCGGCGAAGCGCGCCAGGCCCTGGACGTGGCCCAGCGTTTTCCCGAACGCCTGGGGCTGTGCGCCTTCGCCGTGCTGGGCGTGCTCGAACTGCTCGGCGCGATTCGTGACCGCAGCTTGCTCGACCGCTTCGTCGAACGTGTGCTCGGCCCGCTGATCGGCGACGATTCACGGCATACACCGGTGCTGATGCCTACGCTGGAAGCCTGGTTCCAGGAAAACGGCAACCTGGTGCTGGCTGCCCAGCGCCTGCAGGTGCACCGCAATACCCTGAGCTACCGGATGCAGCGCATCGAGGCGCTAACCGGCTGCTCGTTCGACACCCCGCATGACCGCCTGAACATCAGCATCGCCCTGCTGATCCGGCGCCTGTCGGCCCCAGCCTGATAAGGAGAGTTTCCATGATCATTCGCAACGCCCGCCTGCGTGGCCGCGACGGCCTTCACAGCATCCGCCTGGAGGGCGCGCTGATCGCCGCCATCGACGCCCAGCCCACGCTGCAAGCCAGTGCCGCAGGCGAACACAACGCCGCCGGCAATCTGGTAATCCCACCCTTTATCGAGCCGCACATCCACCTCGACGCCACCCTGACTGCCGGCGAACCGGCCTGGAACATGAGCGGCACCCTGTTCGAAGGCATCGAGCGCTGGGGCGAGCGCAAGGCCCTGGTGACCCACGAGGACACCAAGACCCGCGCCAAAAAGACCATCGACATGCTGGTCGACCACGGCATCCAGCATGTGCGCACCCATGTCGACGTCACGGACCCGACCCTGGCCGCGCTCAAGGCCATGGTCGAAGTACGCGAGGAAACCCGCCACCTGATCGACCTGCAGATCGTCGCCTTCCCCCAGGAAGGCATCGAATCATTCACCAACGGCCGCGCCCTGATGGAGCAAGCGGTTGAGCTGGGTGCGGACGTGGTCGGTGGCATTCCGCACTTCGAGAACACCCGCGACCAGGGCGTGTCGTCGATCAAGTTCCTCATGGACCTGGCCGAGCGCACGGGCTGCCTGGTCGACGTGCACTGCGACGAGACCGACGATCCGCATTCGCGCTTTCTCGAAGTACTGGCCGAAGAAGCCCGGGTGCGCGGCATGGGCGCGCGCGTCACCGCCAGCCACACCACGGCCATGGGTTCCTACGACAACGCCTACTGCTCCAAGCTGTTCCGCCTGCTGAAGATGAGCGGCATCAACTTCATCTCCTGCCCGACCGAGAGCATCCACCTGCAGGGCCGCTTCGACACCTACCCCAAGCGCCGCGGCCTGACCCGCGTCGCCGAATTGGACCGCGCCGGCCTCAACGTCTGCTTCGCCCAGGACTCGATCGTCGACCCCTGGTACCCACTGGGCAACGGCAACATCCTGCGCATCCTCGAAGCTGGCCTGCACATTTGCCACATGCTCGGTTACGAGGACCTGCAACGCTGCCTGGACCTGATCACCGACAACAGCGCACGCACCCTCAACCTGGGCGAGCGTTACGGGCTGGAAGTCGGCCGCCCGGCCAACCTGCTGATCCTCTCGGCGCCGGACGACTACGAGATGGTCCGTAGCCAGGGCCACGCGCTGGTCTCGATCCGCGCTGGCGAGGTGCTGATGCGGCGAACTCCCGCGCAGATCGAGCGGGCCTGATCGCCCACTCGAAGATCGGCCATCTCGGCCCGGCCGGTGGCCCAATAAAAAACCCCGGCTTGTGGCCGGGGTTGTGCACGCTGAACGAGCTGCCTGATCAGGCGACTTGCATGGTGCGATGGGTATCAATGAGGTGCTGCACCACGCCAGGATCGGCCAGCGTGGAGATGTCGCCGAGGGAGTCGTACTCGGCTGTTGCGATCTTGCGCAGGATGCGGCGCATGATCTTGCCCGAACGGGTCTTCGGCAGGCCCGGCGCCCACTGGATGACATCCGGCGTGGCAATCGGGCCGATTTCCTTGCGCACCCAGTTGCGCAGCTCCTGGCGCAGCTGCTCGGAAGCCTCTTCGCCGGCATTCAGGGTCACGTAGACATAGATGCCCTGCCCCTTGAGGTCGTGCGGCACACCGACCACCGCGGCCTCGGCGACTTTCGGGTGAGCCACCATGGCGCTCTCCACCTCGGCGGTGCCCATGCGATGGCCGGAAACGTTGAGCACGTCGTCCACCCGCCCGGTGATCCACCAGTAGCCGTCTTCGTCGCGACGAGCACCGTCGCCGGTGAAATACATGCCCTTGAAGGTCTTGAAGTAGGTGTCGACGAAACGGTCATGATCGCCGTACAGGGTGCGCGCCTGGCCCGGCCAGGAATCGATGATCACCAGGTTGCCCTCGGTGGCGCCTTCCAGGATGTTGCCAAGGTTGTCGACCAGCGCCGGCTGCACGCCGAAGAACGGTCGCGCGGCGGAGCCCGGCTTCATCGGGTGGGCGCCCGGCAGCGGGGTCATCAGGCAGGCACCGGTTTCGGTCTGCCACCAGGTATCGACGATCGGGCAACGGCTCTGGCCGACGTTCTCGTAGTACCACTGCCAGGCTTCCGGGTTGATCGGCTCGCCGACCGAACCGAGCAAACGCAGGCTGGAGCCATCGGCACCCTCTACCGCCGCCTTGCCCTCAGCCATCATGGCGCGAATGGCGGTCGGCGCGGTGTAGAGGATGTTGACCTTGTGCTTGTCGATGATCTTGGCCACGCGGGTGACGTCCGGGTAGTTCGGCACGCCTTCGAACATGACGGTGGTGGCGCCGTTGCTCAGCGGCCCGTAGACCAGATAGGTGTGACCGGTGACCCAGCCGATGTCGGCGGTGCACCAGAAGACTTCACCGGGGCGGTAGTCGAATACCCGCTCGTGGGTCAGCGAGGCGTAGGTCAGGTAGCCGCCGGTGGTGTGCAGCACGCCCTTGGGCTTGCCGGTGGAGCCGGAGGTGTAGAGGATGAACAGCGGCTCTTCGGCGCCCATCTCCTTCGGCGCACAGGTGCTGCCGGCCACCTTCATCAGGTCCTCGAACCAGACGTCGCGGTGCTGGTTCCACTTGATGTCGGAGCCGGTGCGCTTGGCCACGATGACTTTCTGGATGCTGCGCGTGTCCGGGTTGGTCAGCGCGTCATCGACGTTGGCCTTGAGCGGGATCTTCTTGCCGCCGCGCACGCCTTCATCGGCGGTGATCACCACCTTCGACTGGCAGTCGATGATGCGCCCGGCAAGGGCCTCCGGCGAGAAACCGCCGAACACCACCGAATGAATGGCGCCGATACGGGTGCAGGCCAGCATGGCTACCACCGCTTCCGGAATCATCGGCATGTAGATGGTCACCACATCGCCGCGATGCACGTCCTGGCCGCGCAGAGCGTTGGCGAACTTGCACACCTGCTCGTGCAGCTCGCGGTAGGTGATTTCCTTGTGCTCGGAAGGGTCGTCGCCTTCCCAGATGATCGCCACCTGATCGCCACGGGTTTCCAGATGGCGATCCAGGCAGTTGGCGGACACGTTGAGCGTACCGTCGGCGAACCACTTGATATCGACATGGTGGTCGTCGAAGGAGGTCTGCTTGACCTTGGTGAACGGCTTGATCCAGTCCAGACGCTTGCCCTGCTCACGCCAGAAGCCATCCGGGTTGACCACCGACTGCTGATACATGGCCTTGTAGGTGGCCTCGTCGGTCAGGGTATGGGCGGCCGCCTCGGGGCGTACGGGGTAGATGGATGCAGCGGTCATCGGGATACCTCAAGGGCGTTGTTTTTGTATGGTGTCTTTTGTATCCCCCGACCCTTTGTGGGGCCATTCGACCAAGGTCTTACCGGCGTACGACCTTGGTCGACCCTGGGAAAATCAGGCAAAAAAAAGGCGACCCTCGGGAGGTCGCCGCCAACTTCATTCCGGGGAGGAATGTCAGAAACGCAGTCCGGGTATCGCAGGAGCCGGATGCCTATAGTCTGTGCCCGCAGCGCTTTGCCAGCCATTCAACCTTGGTCTTAGTCCTTGAAGTAGCGCTCACGCACCTCATCCACTGCGGCCTCGCGCAGCAGGGCGATAAACAGCTGCTCCACGTCGGTCAGCAGCTGATTCTCCGGCGTCACCAGGTACACCTCGTTGACCGGCAACTCGTCGTAGGGCGGCAGCTGGAATAGCAGGTTCTGCGCCACATAGGGCTTGGCGCCCTCCACCGTCAGCGCGCCGAAGCCCAGGCCGGCGAGGATCAACCGGCGCACCTCCTCCTCGTTGGGCGACACCGCCACCAGGCGGCCCCAGAACTGCTGCTCGGCTCGCACGTTGCTCACCGCGCTGAGGCCCTCGCCGGGCTGGTCGCTTTCAAAGGAGATGTAGGCCAGCCCGCGCAGATCGGCGCTGGTTAGGTCCTTGCGGCCGAACAGCGGATGCGTCGGCCCGCAGTAGAAGGCCATCTGCTCGTAGCCGAGCAGGTCGAAGTGCAGCCCGGTCTGGGCGGTCTTCTTGTTGCTGATGCCGATGTGCAGGCGATCCTGCGCCACGGCATCAACGATATGCGCGCTCGGCTCGGAACTCAGGCCGATCAGCACATTGGGGTACTGCTGATGGAAGCGCACCAGCGCCGCATCGAACGGCCGGCAGCAGACATGGCTGGCCACCTGGATATGCAGCTCGCCAAGCACCGCACCGGCCTCGCCGGCGTACTGCTCGGCCATTTTCTCCAGGATGCTGCCGGCCGAGGAGATGTATTCGTAGACCCGCAGGCCCTGCTCGGTGAGGGCGAACATACCCTTGCGCCGTTGGATCAGGCGCATGCCCAGGTGCTCTTCCAGGCGCTTGAGCGCGTTGCTCACGCTCGGCTGGCTGAGCGACAGGCGCCGGGCCGCGCCGGTGATGCTGCTTTCCTCGACGATGACCAGGAAGGTGTACAGCAGGTTCCAGTCCAGATTGCGCAGCAGGCGCTCGCGCGGCGACAGCATGATCGGCATTTCTCCCAGGCAGGCCGTCATGCCGACGGCTCCGGGCAGACCTTAGCATTGCCGCCGCCCCGAAGGGCAGCGCGGGCCTGCCCTGCAGGCGACACGCCGTTGCGCTCAGTCGACATCATGCGCCAGCAGGTCGGCATACTCGGCGCGGCGACGGATCAGCCGGCAGCCTTGCTTGAGATCGACCATCACTGCAGCGGCGGCCTGGCGCCCGCAGTACTGGTTCATCATCTCCAGCGCGTAGGCACCGACATCCAGCAGCGCGATCAGATCACCCTGCTGGGTCGCCGCCGGCAGCTCACGCAGATTCGGCTGGTGCACCAGCACCTGCTCCAGCACCGCGCGGTGTTCGGCCAGCGCCGGCTGCTCGGCGATCAGCTCGGCCACCGCGCCCTCACCTTCGATGTCGTAGTAGGTGTCGCTGCTGTCGCACAACGGGCCGGCCATGCGGAACAGGCCGGTGTCGCGGTCATCGGCGCGCGAGGCGTTGAGCATGTGGAAATACCAGCCGATGTACAGGTCGAACAGCACGCTGTAGCCGGCATCGAGGTAGAACACCGGGGTCTGGCGCTGCTTGTGCGCCTCGATGCGGGTCAACAGGATGGCGGTGTCGCTGACCATGCTGCGGCCCGGCTCGACGATGATCTGGATGTCCTTGCCCAGCGCCTGGCTGATCGGGCGGATCAGTTGCTCGCCGAGCATGGCGAAGTCGATATGGGTGCGGTAGCTGTCGCGGTAGTGCGGCGCCACCGGGGCGAAGTTCTCCTCGGCGCTGCTGTAGTTCTTGGCGAAGCCGCCACCGAGGTTCACGTGCTCCAGCGGGTACGGCAGGCGCGCGCTGACCTCACGCACGTAGTCGATGAGGAAGGCCGCCTCGGCCTGGTACACGCCGATATCGGTGATCTGGGTGCCGATGTGCGCATGCACGCCAACCATCTTCACCGCCTGCGGATGCTGCAGGATCAGCCCCACCGCCTCGGCCTGCTCTTCGGCGGTCATGCCGAACTTGGAGGTCGAGGTGCCGGTCTGCCAGCCTGCGGCGGCGCCGCCGCGGATTTCCGGAATGATACGCAGCGCCACGCGCGCCTGCTGCCCCAGCTCACCGGCCACGGCGATGATGCGTTCGAGCTCGGACAGCGAATCGACGTTGATCGAACCAATGCCCGCGCCGATCACCTCGCGCAGTTCCTGCACCTGCTTGGCCACGCCGTTGAACACCAGCTCCTCGGCGGCGAAGCCGGCGACTCGGGCCTTGTGGAATTCGCCACCGGAGTTGACCTCCAGGGCCAGGCCGCAGTCCTTGAACACCTTGAGCACCGCCAGGTTGGCGCAGGCCTTGCTGGCGAAGCACACCCGGGTGTTGGCGTGCTCGCGGCGGAAGTTGTCGAGGATATCGGCGGCGTTGCGGCGCAGACGCGCCTCGGAATACACGTACAGCGGCGAGCCGTACTGCTCGACCAGTTCGACGGCGTTGACGCCGTCGATCAGCAGTTGGTTGTCGGCACTGGTCAGGTGCGCTTCACGTTTCCACGGGTGCAGCGATACGACTGAGGTCATGGCAGGATCTCTAGGCAGTTAGTCTGGGATCAATCAGTGCTGGGTCGCCAGCAGGCGGCGCAAGTTGGGCGATTGCGGGTTGTCGAACAGCTGCTCGGGCGGCCCCTGCTCCTCGATGCGGCCCTGGTGCAGGTAGACCACCCGCGAGGACACCTCGCGGGCAAAGCGCATCTCGTGGGTGACCATGATCATGGTGCGACCCTCCTCGCCCAGTTCGCGGATCACCTTGAGTACCTCGCTGACCAACTCGGGGTCGAGCGCCGAGGTCGGCTCGTCGAACAGCATCACTTCCGGGTCCATGGCCAGGGCACGAGCGATGGCCACGCGCTGCTTCTGCCCGCCGGACAGGCACTCGGGATAGACGTGGCACTTTTCCAGCATGCCGACCCGCGCCAGCAGGCTGCGTGCCTTGTCCTCGACCTCTTCGCGTGGCCGGCCAAGGACGATGCACGGGCCCATCATCACGTTCTCCAGCACGCTCATGTGCGGCCACAGGTTGAACGACTGGAACACCATGCCCAGGTGCGTGCGTACCCGTTCGATCTGCCGCTGGAAGCGCCTGGAGCGCTTGCCACGCTTATCGGCGAGCAGTTCCAGCTCCTCGCCCTGCACGCGCAGGATGCCGCTGTCGGGGAATTCCAGCAGGTTCAGGCAGCGCAGGAAGGTGCTCTTGCCCGAGCCACTGGAGCCGATGATGCTGATCACGTCGTGCTTGTGCGCGGTCAGCGAGATACCCTTGAGCACCTCGATGCCGGCGTAGGACTTGTGCAGGTGCTCCACCTCGAGGGCAGCCTGGGGAATCTGGATATCGCTCATCGGGCCACTCCCGTGGAAAGGCGGTTGAACAGGCCGCGGCGCTTGCCGGGCTGCGCACTGCGGTTGTGCAGATGACGGGTCAGGCAGGCTTCCAGGCGGCGCCAGAACAGCACGAACAGCGTGGTCATCAGCAGGTAGAGCACGGCAGCCCAGAAGTACACGGACAGGTCGAAGGTCTGCGAGAAGGCCCGGCGGGTCTGCCCCATCACATCGAGTACGGTGATCACGCTGACCACCGCGCTGCCCTTGAGCAGCAGGATGATCTCGTTGCCCAGGGCCGGGAACGCGATGCGGTAGGCGTTGGGCAGTACGATCTTGCGGTACAGGTCGAAGCGGCGCATGCCCAGGGCCACCCCCGCCTCGATCTGCCCGGTGGGCACCGCGCGCAGCCCACCGCGCAGGATCTCCACTTGGTACGCAGTGGAATTGAGCACGAAGGTCAGCAGCGCGCAGTAGTAGGGATCGCGGAAGAACCACCACAGCCCGGCCTCGGTCAGCGGCACGCGGAACTGGCCCGAGCCGTAATAGACCAGGAACAGCTGCGCCAGCAGTGGCGTACCGCGGAAGAACGACACGTACAGGCGCACCGGCCAACGCCAGGCGATACTCGGGCTGCGCCGTAGCAGGGCCAGCGGCAGCGACAGGCAGCTGGCCAGCAGCGCGGCGATCAGGGTGAGCTGCAGGGTCAGCCCGGCACCGGACAGCAGCTGCCCGGAAAAGCGTTCGAGAATGTCGATCATGCCGTGCGCCCCTCACGTTCGAAGCCGCGGTTGGCACGGCGCTCCAGGCGGCCCAGGATCCACTCGCAGAGCAGGCAGATGGCCCAGTAGACCAGGCACACCACGCCGAAGAACAAGAAGGGTTTCTTGGTCACCCCGACCGCAACATTGGCCATGCGCATCAGGTCGTTGAGCGCGATCACCGACACCAGCGCGGTGTCCTTGATCAGGCTGACCCACAGGTTGCCCAGCCCCGGCAATGCCAGGCGCAGCAACTGCGGCAGCTCGATCAGGCGGAAGATGGTCAGCCGGCGCACGCCGATGGCCTGCGCCGCCTCCAGCTGGCCGCGGTCCAGCGCCTGCCAGGCGCCACGCCAGACTTCGCTGGAGTAACCGGCGAAGACCATGCCCAGGGCCACCACACCGGCCAGGAAGGGACTCAGCTCGACCGGCGCGGCCGCAGGGTTGTGCCACTTGAGCAGGCTGTTAATCGCCAGCCCGACGCCGTGATAGATGATGAACAGGGTCAGCAGTTCGGGCAGACCGCGGATGGTGGTGCTGAAGCCGACCGCCAGGGCCCGGCACAGCCGGCCGCCGAACAGTGCCATGGCCGCGACGGCCAGGCCCAGCGCCAGCCCGACCGGCAATGTGGTCGCCGCCAGGGCCAGGGTCACGCCCAGGCCGTGCAGCAGTTCATCGCCCCAGCCACCACCGGTGAAGCTCAGGTAGGAGAGCCACTCCATAGAACAGGCCTCTTCTCGCTCACAGGGAGGAAATCAGCGAGCCCCGGCCTGCAGCAGACCAGGGACCACTACGCAACGGCTTACTTCTGCAGGGTCAGCAGGTTGACCGAGAAGTACTTGTCGTTGATGGCCTTGTAGGTGCCGTCGGCAATGATCGCCGCCAGGGCCTCGTTCAACTCGTCACGTAGCGCCGCGTCTTCCTTGCGCAGGGCGATGCCGACACCCTCGCCGACGTACTTGGCCTCGCTGATCGGCGCACCCGCGAGCACGCAGCAGGCACCGTCCTCGGTCTTGGAAGTCCATTCCAGCATCGGAATCATGTCGCCGACCTGGGCGTCGAGGCGGCCCGAGGCGAGGTCGAGATTAACCGCGTCCTGAGTCGGGTACAGGCGCACGTCGGAGTCCGGGAACATGGCCGAGAGGTAGTCACCCTGGGTGGTCGAACCCTGCGCGCCGATGGTCTTGCCGGCCAGGCCCTGGGGCGAGAAGTCCTTGAGGTCAGAGTCCTTGGGCACCACGAAGGTCATCGCCGACTTCTGGTAGGGCGCGGTGAAGGCGACCTTCTGCTTGCGCTCCTCGGTGATGAACATGGAGGCGATGATCAGATCGTACTTGTCGGCCAGCAGCGCCGGGATGATGCCGTCCCAGTCCTGGGCGACGAACTGACACTTGGCCTGCATCTGCGCGCACAGGGCATTGCCGATATCGATATCGAAACCGCCCAGTTGGCCGTCTGCGGTGAAGAAGTTGAAGGGTGGGTAAGCACCCTCGGTGGCGATGCGCAGAGTCTGGCCCTCGGCGGCCAGTGCACCAGTGGTCGGCAGGACGGCGGCAGCAGCCAGCAGAAGCGAGCGTAGAGTCTTGTTCATGTTGTTTTCCTCTAGGGCAATGGACGGTGAGGTACAGGCCCGGCCTGCTGTTGGCGGGGTGTGCGGCCTGTCTGCGGGCTAGAATCCGTCCGCCTTTCGCATTGTTCAAATGTATCTTTGAAATCCAATACATAGCTGAGAGCTATGTGAAAGATATGCCCCAGACCCTCGCAGAGTGCGCCGAAATGCAGCAGTGGCAAGGCGCCGCCAGGTCTGGCGAACAGACACAGACGCCCTATGCCGGTGCAGCCGGCTGGGCGTCAGTCAGGCAGAAGTGGACGCAAAAATGATCGGGAATGTCGCCCTCCGCACAAGGTGCGCGGAGGACAAATGGGGCTGATCCGTGAACCGCTCATCCCCCGACAGACGCTCAGTCCCGGCCCAGCCCGTACTGCCGCAGCTTGTTGGCGATGGTGGTGTGCGAAACCCCCAGGCGCTTGCCCAACTGGCGGCTGCTCGGGTGCTCGGCGTACAGGCGCTCCAGAACCACCTTCTCGAAGCGGCCGAGGATGGCGTCGAGGTCGCCCTCGGTGGAGAACTCACCCAGCGGTTGCGGCGCGCCATAGTCCGGCAGGCGGATATGTTCGGCCTTCACCGTGCCGCCGTCGCACAGGGACACGGCCTGGAACAGCACGTTCTCCAACTGGCGCACATTGCCCGGCCAGTGGTAGTGGGCCATGCGCTCGAAGGCCTGGGGCGCCAGCTTGGGTAGTGAACAACCGATCTGCCGGCTGGCCGAGTCGAGAAAGTGCTCGACCAGAGGCGCCAGTCCATCCAGGCATTCGCGCAGCGGCGGAATGTGCAGGCTGAGCACGTTGAGGCGGTGATACAGGTCCTGGCGGAACTCGCCTTTGCCGCACAGCTCGGACAGGTCGACCTGGGTGGCGCAGATCACCCGCACGTCCAGGTACACCTCCTCGTCGCTGCCGACCCGGCGGAAGCAACCGTCCTGCAGGAAACGCAACAGCTTGGCCTGCAGGCGCGGACTCATCTCGCCGACACCATCGAGGAACAGTGTGCCGCCGGCGGTCAGCTCCAGCAGGCCGAGCTTGCCCTCCGGGCGCGCGCCCTCGAAGGCGCCGGGGCCGTAGCCGAATAGCTCGGTCTCGGCCATGGACTCCGGCAGACCGGCGCAATTCAGCGCCATGAAGGGTGATTGCCCGCGCGGGCTGGCCAGGTGGCAGGCGCGCGCCAGCAACTCCTTGCCGGTGCCGGTCTCGCCCTCGATCAGCAGCGGTGCATCTAGCGGCGCCATGCGCCGGGCCTCGCGCACCACCGCGGCCATCACTTTCGAGCTCTGGAAGATCGAATCGAAGCCGCGCAACTCGTGCTTGCGCACGTTGTAGATGCGCTCGCCAACCCGGTCGGCGCGGTGCAGGGTGAGCACGGCGCCGGCCAGTGCCTCGCTCTCGTCGTGCTCGGCCTGCAGCGGGGCGATATCGGCGAGAAACACGTCGCCCTTGACCTTGACCCGCAGGCCGTTGACCCGCGACTTGTTGTCGCGCACCAGCTCGGGCAGGTCGAAGTCCTCGATATAGCGCGACAGGGCCATGCCCGGCACCTCGTCGACGCGCACACCGAGCAGCTGCGCCGCGCTGCGGTTGGCGGCGACGATGGCGCCGGCCATGTCGATGGACAGGACCGGAAACTCCAGCGCACCGAGCAACGCGTTGAGCTCCAGATGGCGTCGTTCGCTGGGCATCAGCCCCACACGCTTGACCCCGAACACCCCGGCAATGGCTTCCAGCTTGGGACGTAGCGCCTGGAACTGCAGGTTGATCAGATTCGGGCAGTGCAGATAGATGGCGTTGCCCTGCTCGCCACCCACTTCGCCACGGGCGACGTTGATGCCGTAGTCGACCAGCAGTTCGAGAATATCGCGCAGGATGCCGACGCGGTTCTGGCAATGGACTTTGATGCGCACGCGGGATGCCCCTGGTTCGTTGTTGTAGTGAGGGTGCGGATTTGCATCCGCCATTTCCGTAAAGAATATCTGACAAAAACAGCCAGACCTTCAAGCAAACGCTACTCAAGATGCTTTTCGTAATTTTTTCATTACAAGCCAGCACCTGACATGCAGGCTACTCTGCTAGAGCAGTAGAACCGCTCACTCCAGGGACGCCGCATGAGCACCTATGTCATCAACCGCCTGATCCACTTCGACAACGAAGCCTTCGTGCTGTACGCCGCCACGGCCCCTGAAGACAGCCTGCGCATCGGCGCCATCGCCAGCCGCTGCCTGACCCAGTTGCTGGACGCCAAGGGCGAGATCGTCAGCAAGCGCGACCTGATGAACGGGGCCTGGGGCGCCTTCGGCCTGGAGGTTACCGACAACAGCCTGGCCCAGACCATTCGCCAACTGCGTGTGGCCCTGGACAAGCTGCAGCCGGACCATGAGTTGATCGTTACCGTGCCGCGCATCGGCTACAAGCTCGGCGAATCGCTGGTCGAACTGCTCGACCAGCCCCCTCCTCCGCCCCTTGCCGCGGCACACCCCGCCAGCACACCCGCGCCCACCGAAACGGCAAGCACCCGCCATGCAGACTCATCGCCACGCTGGCAACCGCGCGACCTGCTGCTGGGCCTGGCCGCCCTCGCCGGCTGGGTGCTGCTGTTCCTGCTGCCGGGTCTGCTGCGTCCCACGGCACTGCCCGAACGCCCCTTCGCCGAGCAACGAATGGAGGACATCGATGGCGTGCGCATCCATCTGGAAGACATGCCCGCCAGCGCGCTGCAGCCGGACAACCGCCAGCTGGCCAGCCACGCCCGGCAGCTCGCCCAGGCCCTGGGTATGAACGGGCAGGTTCTGCACCTCTACCGCTTCGCCGACCAGTACCGCAGCCTCGACCTGCTGTGCCAGGGCACGCTGACAGCCGCCGACAGCCAATGCCTGGGGGTACAGGCCCATGACTAGCCGGCAGCGCCTGCAACTCTGGGGATTTCTTACCATCGCTGCGCTGAGCCTGGCCGGCGGCATGCTGGTGGAGCGCGAAGCCCCACCGCTCGACCAGCTGTGCAGCGCTCGCACGGCTCAGGAGTTGGAAACAACGGGTGGCCGCCAATGGCTGCTGCACCAGCATGCGCTAGACCTGCGCGGCGACGGGCATGGCGATTACAAAACCAGCTCGCGCCTGCTGGACAGTGGCAGCGGCCAGACTTTGGGCTATCTACACCGCACTACCAGTTTCAACCACAGTCGCGAAGGATCACGCCTGCTGCTGCATGTGCAGCAGAGCAGCAAGAGCGCGACCGACAGTCTGCAGGAGCAGCAACTGGAAAGCGTCGGCCTGTTCATCTTCACCGAAGGCGCGGAGCTGACCTTCAGCGTACGCCGCCTGGGGCCGGAGCGGATGCTGATCAGCAACGGCCTGGGAGTTGCCCTGCTCTGTGAGCAGAACCTGCCACGCAACTGAACGACAGCGGCCTCAGACAGCCACCTCGAACTCGACATCCTGCGGATCGAGGCGCGGCAAGGTCAGCAGCAGGCGGGTGGTGTTGCGCGCATCGTCCACCTGCAGTTCCAGGCTACCGCCCTGGGCCAGCGCCAACTGCCGGGCCGAGTAGGTTCCCAGGCCACTGCCATTCTTCTTGCCCAGGCTGCTGTACTTGTCGAAGAAGTGCGGACGGAAGTCCGCCGGCACGGCCGGCTGGTTTTCCATGAGCACGTTCAGTTGTTCGCCCGCCCGCAGCTGCACGCGCACGCGGCTACCCTCGGGGGCCGCCTCGCAGGCGTTCTTCAGCAGGTTATTGAGCAGCGAGTAGCACAGCCGCCGCTCGCCCAGGGCGCTCAGAGTCTCACTGCAGGTCGGCTCGGGCAGGTCCAGCTCGATCACCAGCGCCTTGCTCTGATAAGTCATGCGCGCGGCCTCCACCATACCGGCGAGCATCGCGGGCAGTGCCACTGCGCTCGGCTGCAGTTCGAAGCTGCCGGTTTCGATGCGGTGCAGCACCGCCGACAGATCGATCATGCTCAGCACCTGCTGGCTGCTGTCCTCCAGCAAACGCAGCATGTGCTCCTGCCCGGGCAGCAGGTTGCCGCCTTCGAGCAGGCTGCGGGCCAGACCGAGGATGCCGCTGAGCGGTGCCTTGAGGTCATGTCGAACGATCTGCTCGACATCGTCGCGCAGGCGCGCCAGGTCGAGTAGGCCATCGTATTCGGCCTGCACCTGGCAATGGCGTTCGACGTGACGCAGCAGGTTGCTGACCTGCAGGCGCAGCAGCGCGGGCTCGACCGGCTTGCCGACGAACTCCACCGCGCCCAGTTCCATGGCCTTGCGTCGCGCCTCGGGCTCGTCCATCGCAGTGATGAAGATCAGCGGAATCCGGCAGGCCTGCGGATGGCTGCGCAACTGACTGGCCAGCTCGAAGCCGTCCATGTTGGGCATCATCACATCGAGCAGGAGCAGGTCTGGCGGGTCGTCCGAGGTGCAGATCGCCAGGGCCGCGTTGCCGTCCTGCGCCACGCGCACCCGGTACTCTTCACGGAACAGGCCGGCAATCAGGCTCAGGTTGTCCGGCATGTCGTCCACCACCAGCAAAGTCGGGCGCCGCTGCGCCACCTTGGGCATCACCCTCGCCGCCTCGTACTTGGCCTGGACGGCGAGGTGCGGCTGCGGACGATGACGCATGGCCCGCGCCAGGTGCTGAGCGAGATCCTGGGGGTTGTAGGGTTTGACCAGGATACTGCTCACCCCGCTGGTGATCAGTTGCTTGACCTGCTCGCGCTCGCATTCGGCGGTGATCATGATGAACGGCAAATGCGCCAGCTTCTGGTTCGCCCGCACCCACAGCAGCAGGTCGAGCCCGGACATCACTGGCATGTTCCAGTCGGAGACAATCACGTCGACCCGGCGCGCTTCGAGGATCTTGCGCGCCTCCAGGCCGTTGTTGGCCAGCAGGATCTGCCGCGCACCGAGGCGGCTCAGTTGATTGCTGTTGATCCTGCGCATGGAGTCGGCGTCATCGACGACGAGAAACACACTCTGCTCGGTAATCATGCTGCGGCTCCGAGGTCAGGCAGTGGCAGACGCGGCCACATGACGCTGTGCGACAGCCAGCTGCTCGACCTTGACCTGCAGGGTTTCATCAGTGTCGGCATAGCGCCGGCTGATGGCCTGGAATTCGTCCTGCAGGGCCAGGAAAGCGGCCACCACGTCAGGATCGAAGTGCGAGCCGCTGCCCTCGCGGATGATCGCCACGGCCTTCTCATGGGGCATTTCCGGCTTGTACACGCGGCGGCTGATGATCGCGTCGTACACGTCCGCCACCGCCATCAGGCGCGCACTGAGCGGAATAGCCTCACCGCGCAGGCCCTGCGGATAACCGCTGCCGTCCCACTTCTCGTGGTGGCACAGGGCAATGTCCTTGGCGATGCGCAGGAAGGGCACCGGCATGCCCAGCAGTTCCTCGGCGTGCACCAGGGCCTGGTAGCCCAGGCGCGGGTGGTTCTTCATCACCTCGAACTCGTGGGCCTCGAAGCGCCCCGGCTTGAGCAGGATATGGTCGGGAATGCCGACCTTGCCGATATCGTGCAGCGGCGCCGACTTGTACAGCAGTTCGATGCTTTTCTCGTCCAGTTGCCCGGCGAAACGCGGCTGTTCACTGAGCTTTTCCGCCAGCGTACGGACATAGTGCTGGGTGCGGCGCAGGTGGTTGCCGGTCTCGTTGTCGCGGGTCTCGGCCAGCGAGGCCAGGGCCAGGATGGTGACATCGTGCATCGCCTGCAGCTCGCGGGTGCGCTGCGCCACCTCCTCGTCGAGATGAGCATTGCGCTGACGCAGCTGATCGGCCGCGATCTTCAGGCGCAGCTGGCTACGCACCCGCGCCAGCAGCACGTTGGGCTCGAAGGGTTTGCTCAGGTAATCGACGGCGCCCAGGTCAAGGCCCTGCTGCTGATCCTCGGCCTGGTCCTTGGCCGTCAAAAACAGCACAGGTACATCGCAGGTCAGCGGGTTGGCCTGCAACTGGCGACACACCTCGTAGCCGTCCATGTCCGGCATCATCACGTCCAGCAACACCAGATCCGGCGGATTGCGCCAGGCCAGCTCCAGCGCCTTGGCGCCGCTGGAGGCCACCCGCAGCTGGTAGTGCGGGCGCAGCAGCTCGCTCATCAGGTGCAGGTTGGCTGCCACATCGTCGACCACCAGCAGGGTGGCCTTGTGTTCGTTGGGGTTCATCCGGGTTACCTCGCAATCGACTGCGACCATTAGCCCACAGCCGTCATTGAGCTGCTCTGAATAGGGCTGAATCGCGCTGAATTTCTCTGAAAGCCTCAGGCGGCGGGGCTTAGCCGCTGGCCCAGCGCCGCATTCAGGTAGGCCCTGGCCTGGTCGAAGTCGAAGCCATCGAGCGCCTGAGCCAGATGCGCGACATGGCTCGGAAAGACTGCCCGCAACAGGGGCGCATGCGTGGCGAAACAGAGCTGCGCATCGGCATCGTGATCGGCCAGCAGCTCGCCCAGCTGGGTGCACACCTGCTGCAGCTGCCGCTCATCGACCTCGCTGGCCACGGCCTGCACTTCGGCCGGCAATTGCTGCAGTTGCTCCAGCAGCGGTTCTAGGTGCGCAGCCAGAGCCGCCAGCAGTGGCTCGCATTGCGCTGCCGTGGCAGACCCGCGCAACTGCTGCTCCAGCGCCGCAGCGGCCTGGGCCACTGCCTCCGCCCCCAGGGTGGCGGCCACGCCCTTGCAGCCATGGGCAAGGTGCCTGGCGGCGGCCAGATCACCCGTTTCCAGTGCCTGCGCCAGGCGCTGCGGCAACGCGCTCTGGCCGACGAGAAACTGCCTCAGCAGCTGGCGATACAGCGCCTCGTTGCCCAGCACCCGACGCAACCCGGCTGCTACATCCACCCCCACCAGCTGCAGGGCCTGGGCCGGCTGCACTGCCTGCGGCAGCTCCCGGCGCTGGCCGAGCCAGCGCTGCAGCACGGCCTGCAGGGCCTGCGGTTCGAAAGGCTTGCTGATGAAATCGTTCATCCCGGCGGCCAGGCAGGCCTCGCGGTCCTCGCGCAGGGCATTGGCGGTCATCGCCACCACCGGCAGTCCGGCCAGTTCCGGGCGCCGGCGCAGCTCGCGAGTGGCGGCCAGGCCATCGAGCACCGGCATCTGCATGTCCATCAGCACCAGCGCGTAGCGCTGCCGCGTCAGGCACTCCAGGGCCTCGCGACCGTTGCCGGCGATATCCACCTGGCAGCCCATGGCGCGCAGCAGTTCGGCCGCCACCTGCTGGTTCAGCTCGTTGTCCTCCACCAGCAGCAAGCGCGTGCCCAGGAGAGACTCGCCGTCCAAGGCGGTGCTGGCCAGGCGCTCGTCACCCAAAGCCGCCCGTGCCGGCTGCAGCCAGGCACTGAAGCTGAAGGTGCTGCCCTGCCCCGGCACGCTGCGCACCGCCACGTCGCCGCCCATCAGAGTGGCCAGCTGCTTGGCAATGGCCAGACCAAGGCCGGTGCCTCCATAGCGCCGGGTCGTCGAGGCGTCGGCCTGCTGGAAGCTGGTGAACAACTGGGCGCACTGCTCGGCACTCAGACCGATGCCGGTGTCGCTGACCGCGAACTCCAGGCACAGCTCACCCGCCCGGCGCGCCTGCAACCCGACGGCAACTTCGATACGCCCATGCTCGGTGAACTTCAGCGCATTGCTCAGGTAGTTGAGCAATATCTGGCGCAGGCGCAGGGGGTCGCCGTGCAGCTGGTCCGGCACTTGTGGCGCCACCTGCAGACTCAGCTCCAGGCCCTTGGCCAGGATCTTCGGCTGCAGCAGGTCGGTGACTTCACGCAGCAACCGGTCGAGGCTGAAGTCCTGCAGATCCAGCCTGAGCTTGCCGGCCTCGATCTTGGAGAAATCGAGGATGTCGTCGAGGATGCCCAGCAGATGATGGCTGGAGCTCTGCACCTTGCTCAGGTAATCACGCTGGCGCTCGTCCAGTTCGGTGGCCAGCACCAGGTGGGTCATGCCGATGATGGCATTCATCGGCGTGCGGATCTCATGGCTCATGTTGGCCAGAAACTCGCTCTTGACGCGCGCCGCCTTCTCGGCGAGCTCGCGCGCTTCGCGCATCTTTTCAGCGGCGGCCAGGCGCGGGGAGATGTCCTTGATCACCCAGATGGTGCCTTGCGTGAGGTCGCCAGGGCTGACTGCCCGGGCGCTGACCGAGGCCCAGAACAAGCTATCGTCCTTGCGCCGCACCTGCATGTCACGGCGGAAGGTCTGGCCGTCGTGCAGCTGCCGGCGGATGTCCAGCACCTCCTCCTCGGCCAGCGCCTGGCTGGCCCAAATGAATGGCGACTGCTGCAGCAACTCGCCCTCGGCATAACCGAACACCTCATGCAGGCTGGAGTTGGCCTGCACGATATGTTCACCGCGAATAAATGCAATGCCATAAGGCGCCGCCATCAGGATCGCCCGCTGCTGCTCATGGGCCAGCTGCAGATGGCGCTCGTACTCGCGACTCTGGCTGAGGTCGCGGATCACCACGCACAGGGACTGGCTTTCATCGGTGCGCCAGGGCAGCGCCGAGACGCGGACCTCGACGGGGAACTCACTGCCATCGAAGCGCCGGGCCATGCACTCGCCGACCTGAATCGTCTCGGGATTGTCGTGCAGCCCCTGAAACAGTCCGTCGAACATCTGGCTCTGCTCGGCCGACACCATCTCCTTGTAGTGCTGCAGCAGCAGATGCCCCTTGGGGTAGCCGAAGATGCGCTCACACTCGATATTGGCCAGGATGATCTGGCCATGTTCGTTGCACACCAGCATGCCGTCGGGTGCCGCCTCGACGATGCCGCGGAACCAACTCTCGGTGGCCGCCAGCGAGTCCTGCTGGCGCTCCAGCTGCTGCGTCTGCCGATGAGCCTGGGACAGCAGGTTCTGAGTGTACTCGCGCTGCAGCAGCAGCCCCCACCAGGCACAGACCGGCTCGGGCAGGCAGTCCAGCAGCTCCAGCTGGGCCGCGTTTGGACCCTGTTCCAGATGGATATCGATGACGCCCTGCTGTTGACCGTCATGCAGCAACGGCAGATGAAAGTGGCGGTCGGCGCTGCCGCGCGCCACGTCAGGTTCCTGTTCACTGAAGCTGATACGGATGACCGGCAGCCAGTCGGCCAGGCGCTCGCTCAGGCACCCGACAAAGGCTTCGCGGCTGGCGCTGGACTGCAGCGCCTGGGCCAGCTCGCCCAGGCGATCCTTGGCCCAACGCTGATGGATCATCTGCTGATTGACCCGCCGATAAGCCTCCAGTGCCCGCGCCAGCGCACCCAACTCATTGCGCGCCTGGCAGCCGCTGATCCGCCCGAGCGCCTTGCCTGCCTGCAGGCGCTGGGTCTGGGCGGTCAGCACCCGCAGCGGCATGAGCAGGCCACGGCGCACGAACAGCAGCATCGCCAGCAGCACATAGATGACGGTCAGCCCGAGCATGACGGCCGCCAGCACCTGGGCGGCCTCGGCCTGGGCAACGGACTCAGCGACCAACCGATTCTGCCGGGCAAAGATACTGCTGCGGATCTCCTCCAGCAGCGCGGTGATCTGCAGTTCGCTGTGAACATATTGCCCCCACTGCAGGCGCGGGCTGTTGCCATGGGCCTGGCGCTCGGCCATGGCCTGCTCTTCTATCTCGATCTGTTGCGCATTGAGCTCAGCGGCGCGGCGCAGCAACTCGTGTTCCCTCGGCTGCAGCGGTTTGGCCTGCAACTGCTCCAGCGCCTTGGCAAACAGACCGTCCTTGCGCAGCTGGCGATATTGTTCTCGGTAAGCCTTATCACCCGACCCCACATACAAGCGGGCGAACTGGGTCAGACGACGTTTGTCGCTGAACAGCTGCGCACTGAGGCTGGTGACTTCGAAGCGCTGCTGCGCCACCGCCTGACTCAGCTGGTAATGCTGATCGGCATACCAGACGCTGCCCAGACACAGGCTACCGATCAGCAGCATGCCAGCAGCCAGCCATTTACTGAGTGTGTCGAGGCTCATGGGGCTCTTCCCTCTGGTGGGTGGGCCGAGTGTCGGGCTCGGTCATCCGGGTTGAGGGAATTGACGCATGGGTGGTGCTGGCGGCGCTGTGAAAAACCCTGAATAGCCCTGAAAGGCCATGAAATAGCCGCTGAAGTGCGCTTTATGGCAACCGGATGGCCTGCCCAGAGACGCCGGTTTATTCACGAATACGCACAATCAAGCGTAAGCAATACGTTACAGCATGAGCTTTAAAACGACCGACCGCGCTTCGCTCGCGCAGACTCGTAATCATTTATTTACACAAAAGCAGATCGCCCCGAACCGACACACACCTCCAGCCGCCTGTACCCAAGCGCCATTTGCGGTACTGCTAGAGGCCTACAACAACACTCCGCGCACCAGGCGCAGATGAGGAGGCAGGTCGATGAAAACCACGCAGTACGTGGCCCGGCAACCGGACGAAAACGGCTTCATCCACTACTCGGACACCGAGCATCAGGTGTGGAACACTCTGATCACCCGGCAGATGAAAGTGCTGGAAGGCCGCGCCTGCCAGGAGTACTTCGACGGTATCGAGCAGCTTGCCCTGCCCCATGAGCGCATCCCCCAGCTCGGCGAGATCAACCAGGTGCTCGGCGCCACCACCGGCTGGAGCGTGGCCCAGGTGCCGGCGCTGATTCCGTTCCAGACCTTCTTCGAGCTACTGGCCAGCAAGCGCTTCCCGGTCGCCACCTTTATCCGCACCCCGCAGGAGCTGGACTACCTGCAGGAGCCAGACATCTTCCACGAGATCTTCGGCCACTGCCCGCTACTGACCAATCCCTGGTTCGCCGAATTCACCCACACCTACGGCAAGCTCGGCCTGGCGGCGAGCAAGGAGCAGCGCGTGTACCTGGCGCGGCTGTACTGGATGACCATCGAGTTCGGCCTGGTCGATACCCCGGCCGGCCGACGCATCTACGGCGGCGGCATCCTCTCCTCGCCCAAGGAGACGGTCTACTCGCTGTCCAACGAACCGGAACACCAGGCTTTCGACCCGCTCGAAGCGATGCGCACGCCCTACCGCATCGACATCCTGCAGCCGCTGTACTTCGTCCTGCCGAATCTCAAGCGCCTGTTCGACCTGGCCCACGAGGACATCATGGGTATGGTGCAACAGGCCATGAACCTGGGCCTGCACGCACCGAAATTCCCGCCGAAAGCGGCGTAGAACTATCCTCCCCTCTCCCATTCATGGGAGAGGGGCCGGGGGAGAGGGACGACGCCACCGCCCCTCTCCCCAGCCCTCTCCCGCAAGCGGGAGAGGGAGCAGTCCGCATAAACCTATAGCTATCCACGACCACCTCAGGAGCCCGATATGACCAGCCTCGCCCAAGCCCAATGCGAAGCCTGCCGCGCCGATGCGCCCCACGTCTCGGAAGAAGAACTGGCCAGCCTGATCCGCGAGATCCCGGACTGGAACATCGAGGTGCGTGACGGCCATATGGAGCTGGAGCGCCAGTACCTGTTCAAGAACTTCCGCCACGCCCTGGCCTTCACCAACGCGGTCGGCGCCATTGCCGAGGAAGTCGGTCACCATCCGGCCCTGCTCACCGAATGGGGCAAGGTCACCGTGACCTGGTGGAGCCACGAGATGAAGGGCCTGCACCGCAACGACTTCATCATGGCCGCGCGCACCGATGTGCTGGCCAGCGCCGCCGAGGGCCGCAAGTGAGCCACTTCGCCGCCATCGCCGGCGTCCCCGGCGACCCGATTCTCGGCCTGCTCGACGCCTACCGCGCCGATCCCAATCCGGCCAAGCTGGACCTGGGCGTCGGCGTGTACAAGGACGCCAGCGGCCTGACGCCCATCCCCCGCGCGGTGAAGCTGGCCGAGCAGCGCCTGCTGGAAACCGAGCAGAGCAAGACCTATATCGGCGGCCACGGCGCGCCCGAATTCGGCGAGCGCCTGCTGCAGCTGGTGCTGGGCACGGATTCGGCGCTGCTGCGCGACGGCCTGGCCGGTGCCACCCAGACGCCCGGCGGCACCGGCGCCCTGCGCCTGGCCGGCGAATTTATCGCCAGGAATCTGCCCGGACGCAGCATCTGGCTCAGTGACCCGACCTGGCCGATCCACGAGACGCTGTTCGCCGCCTGCGGCCTGCGTGTCGAGCACTATCCCTATGTCGGTGCCGACAACCGCCTGCACCTGGACGCCATGCTCGAAGCCTTGCAGCGTATTCCGGCCGGTGATGTGGTGCTGCTGCACGCCTGCTGCCACAACCCGACCGGCTTCGACCTCAGCGCTGCCGACTGGCAACGCGTACTGGAGGTGGTCAAGGCCCGCGAGCTGCTGCCGCTGATCGACTTCGCCTACCAGGGCTTCGGCGACAGCCTGGAACAAGACGCCTGGGCCGTGCGCCTGTTCGCCGCCGAGCTGCCGGAACTGCTGGTCACCAGCTCCTGCTCGAAGAACTTCGGCCTCTATCGCGAGCGCACCGGCGCGCTGATCGTGCGCGCCGACAGTGCCGGCAGACTGGCTGCCGTGCGCAGCCAGCTGGCCCTGCTGGCCCGTGGCTTGTGGTCGACGCCACCGGCCCATGGCGCGGCGGTGGTGGCCGAGATACTCGGCGATGCCGAGCTAAAGGCACTGTGGAGCGCAGAAGTGGAAGGCATGCGCCAGCGCGTGGCTGACCTGCGCCGCGGCCTGGTCGAGGCCCTGCACCCGCACGGCCTGGCCGAACGCTTCGCGCACATCGCCGAGCAGCGCGGCATGTTCTCCTACACCGGCCTCAGCGCCGAGCAGGTGGCGCGGCTACGCACGGAGTTCAGCGTGTATCTGGTCAGTAGCGGGCGCGCCAGCGTGGCGGGCATGAGCGAGCAGCGCCTGGACTACCTGGCCGGGGCGATTGCCAGGGTGTGCCAGGCCTGAACGAAAACGCCGCCCGAGGGCGGCGTTTTTCTGAAACCTTAGCCCGGATGCAATCCGGGAAAGCGCGAGCTGAATAAACCCCGGATTGCATCCGGGTTACCGGCTTTCGCGGCTGAAGCCACTCCCACAAAGCCACGGCATTTCCTGTGGGAACGGCTTCAGCCGCAGTTAAGAGCGCCCAGCATGTAGGTTGGGTTGAGCGCAGCGAAGCCCAACGTGGTGAGCTGTTGGGCTTCGGTGCTTCGCGCCTCAACCCAACCTACAGCGTGGTATGCAAGCAGGAGTGGTATCAGCCGAGATTGGAGCAGACCCAATGGCGGCAACTGCTCCCACAAAGCCCGGATTGCATCCGGGCTACGCGCCGACCACCACTCACCCACTCGTGAAAGCAGACTGTCAGCCCCTCCCTAAGCCCCTCCCCACCGGTGCGAGGAAACAGCCTGGCCGGCTCAATCCAGCTGATCGTCACGGATCAGCACATAGCTACTGTCGGCACGGTCGTAGACGTAATACATCTCCACCTTCATGCCGCGCATCACCGCCAGGTAGTCACCCGGCTCGGCGATGAAGAAGTCGTTGCTGTCGGCCTTGGCCGGGCTCTCGATACGGGCGTTGAAGAACAGCGCCGGATCGCTGCCGTCGAAATAGTCGTCGCGCTCGACCGCATCCCACTCGGCCGGCGCCTCGAAGACGCCCTCGAACAGTACATGGCCGTCGCCCAGCTCCAGCTCCTCGGCGTCCGGATCGTTCTCGTCCGGACGGTACAGGGTGCAGTCCAGGGCGTCGGGGTGGTCTTTCAGTTTCATGCCTTGCTCCTCTCGCGCAGGTAGGCCAGCACGGCCTCCTGCTCACCGGCGAATTCGATGCGCGAGGCCTTGCTCTCGCGCTGGAAGACGTACATGGGATCGTAGTATTCGCGCAGCAGACCCTCGATCCAGCCACGGTGGGTGTCCACCACGCCGCTGCGTTCCTGCTCTTCCAGCGCCTGCACAAGGATCGCGCGCAGGCGCGCGTGGCGTTCACCGCCCAGGCGCCGCTGGATATTGTCCATGCTCTGCAGCATGCGCTGGGCGAACAGGCTGAAACCGCTCTCCTCGCCATGCTCGCCGATGAACTCGGCGGCCAGGTCGATCACGTAGTCCTTGAGGATGCGCTCGACACGGCCTTCGACACTGTCCTCCAGCCATACCAGGGGGTACTGCTGCATGCCCTGGTGCAGCGGCAGCGGCAGCGAGCAGGTGCCGATCAGACGGCTCTCGTCCTCCAGTACGAACTGCTGCTGGCCACGCGCGCGGCGCTTGAGCAGGTCGATGGCCAGGCGGTTCTCGAAGTCGATCTGCGCCGGCTGGCCGGTGGCGCGCTTGCCGAAGCTGGAGCCCCGGTGGTTGGCGTGACCTTCCAGGTCGATGCTGTTGTCCAGGGCGGCGATCACCTCGGTCTTGCCGGTGCCGGTCATGCCGCCGACGATGACGAAGTCGCACTCGGCCACCGCGCTGTCGAGCGTCTCGATCAGGAAGGTGCGCATGGCCTTGTAGCCACCGATCACCCGCGGGTAGTCGATGCCGGCGTCCTTGAGCCACTGCTGGACGATCTGCGAACGCAGCCCGCCACGGAAGCAGTACAGGTAGCCGTTCGGGTTGGCCCTGGCGAAGGCCGCCCAGGCCTCGACCCGCTCGGCCTTGACCTTGCCCGAGACCAGCTGGTGACCCAGTTCGATGGCCGCCTGCTGGCCCTTCTGCTTGTAGCAGGTGCCGACCTTCTGCCGCTCGATGTCGGTCATCAGCGGCAGGCTGATGGCGTTGGGGAAGGCGCCCTTGGTGAATTCCACCGGGGCGCGCATATCCATCATTGGCACATCGCCCAGGAAAATCTCGCGGTAGTCGGCCGTATTGTCGCGCATCACAGCACCTCTACCGCGTAGGTCTGTCGCTCGACCAACTGGCCAATCGGGGCCAGGTTCAGCCCCAGCTCGGTGGCCACCGCCAGGAACTCGGCCTCACCTTCGGGGCTGACGGCGATCAGCAGACCGCCGCTGGTCTGCGGGTCGCACAGCAGGTCGCGCTGCGCCTCGGAAATCGGCGCAATCTTGTCGCCATAGCTGTCGAAGTTGCGCAGGGTGCCGCCCGGCACGCAGCCTTCGGCCAGGTAATAGTCGACGCCCGGCAGGCGCGGCACGGCGGCGTAGTCCAGCTGGGCGGTGAGGTTGGCACCGTCGGCCATTTCGACCAGATGACCGAGCAAGCCGAAACCGGTGACATCGGTCATCGCCCGCACTCCGGCCAACTTGCCGAAACGCGCGCCCGGCTTGTTCAGGGTGCACATCCAGTCACGGGCCAGACCGACGTCCTGCTCGCGCAGCCTGGCCTTCTTCTCGGCGGTGGTGAGGATGCCGATGCCCAGTGGCTTGCTCAGGTACAGCTTGCAGCCGGCCGTGGCGGTGTCATTGCGCTTCATGTGCGCCTTCTGCACCACGCCGGTCACCGCCAGACCGAAGATCGGTTCCGGCGCATCGATGGAATGGCCGCCGGCCAGCGGGATGCCTGCCTCGTCGCACACCGCGCGACCACCGCGAATCACCTCGCGGGCCACTTCAGGCGGCAGGACGTTGACCGGCCAGCCGAGGATGGCGATGGCCATCAGCGGATCGCCGCCCATGGCGTAGATATCGCTGATCGCATTGGTCGCGGCGATACGGCCAAAATCGTAGGGGTCATCGACGATGGGCATAAAGAAGTCGGTGGTGGAGACCACGCCACGCTCCTCATCCAGCGCATAGACCGCCGCGTCGTCCTTGGAGGCATTGCCGACCCACAGCTTGGGGTCGAGGTTCTGCGCGCCGCTGCCGGCCAGGATCACTTCCAGCACCTTGGGGGAAATCTTGCAGCCACAGCCGGCACCATGGCTGTACTGGGTAAGGCGGATCGGTTCGCTCATCGAACTCACTCGGCAATTACGGAAAACAGGCGGCGGATTCTAGCAAAGCTGTTCTTTCAAGCCTGCGCCCATATAATCGCCGCCGTTCTACTACCCTGACGAGGCGTGGCCACTGGCCTGCCACTTCGAACCTTTTCCGCTATTGAACCGGAGAATCTTCATGCTCAAGCCTATTCTCGCCCTGGCTGCCGGCCTGGCCCTGTCCACCACCACCCTTCTCGCCCAAGCCGCCGACGTGCTGAAAGTCAGCGCCATCCCCGACGAAGCCCCCACCGAACTGCTGCGCAAGTTCAAGCCGCTGGGTGCCTACCTGGAGCAGGAACTGGGCATGAAAGTCGAGTTCGTCCCGGTCGCCGACTACCCGGCGGTGGTCGAGGCCCTGGCCACCGACCGCATCGACCTGGCCTGGCTGGGCGGCTTCACCTTCGTTCAGGTGCGCCTGAAGACCGGTAACGCCATCCCGCTGGTACAGCGCGAGCAGGACGCCCAGTTCACAAGCAAGTTCATCACCGCCGACGCCAACGTCAAGTCGCTGGCCGACCTGAAAGGTAAGAGCTTCGCCTTCGGCTCGGTGTCCTCCACGTCCGGCAGCCTGATGCCGCGCTACTTCATGCTGCAGGACGGCATCAAGCCGGAAGCCTTCTTCAGCCGCGTCGGCTACTCCGGCGCGCATGACGCCACCGCCGCCTGGGTGCAGGCCGGCAAGGTCGACGGCGGCGTGCTTAACGCCAGCGTGTGGGACAAGCTGGTCGCCGCTGGCAAGGTCGATACCGACAAGGTCAAGGTCTTCGCCACCACCCCGGCCTACTACGACTACAACTGGACCGTGCGCGGCACCCTCGATCCGGCCCTGACTGCCAAGATCAAGACTGCCTTCCTCGCCCTCGACCCGGCCAACCCGGAGCACAAGGCGATCCTCGACCTGCAGGCTGCTTCGCGCTTCATCGAAACCGCACCTGAGAACTACAAGGGCATCGAGGACGCCGCCCGCGCCGCCGACCTGCTGAAATGAGCCTGCGCCTTACCGGCGCCAGCCTGCAGCACGGCAACGGAGTCCACGCCCTGCGCGGCGTGGACCTGGCCATCGAGTCCGGCGAGCGAGTCGCCATCATCGGCCCGTCCGGCGCCGGCAAGTCCAGCCTGCTGAATCTGCTGGCCAGCGCCCTGCCACCCAGCGCCGGCAGCGTCGAACTGCTCGATGAGCAGCCCTGGCAACTCGGCGCCCGCGCCCGCCAGCGCCTGCGCACGCGCATCGGCCTGATCCACCAGGCGCCGCCGCTGCCGCCACGGCAACGGGTGGTTACCGCCGTGCTGGCCGGCAAACTCGGTCAGTGGGGCCTGGGCAGAAGCCTGCTCAACCTGCTGCACCCCGTCGATATCCCCGGCGCTCGCGCCGTGCTCGCCCGCCTGGACCTGGCCGACAAGCTGTTCGCCCAGTGCCAGCAGCTTTCCGGCGGCCAGCTGCAGCGGGTCGGCATCGCCCGTGCGCTGTACCAGAACCCCGAGCTGCTGCTGGCTGACGAGCCGGTCTCGGCGATGGACCCGGTGCTGGCCGACCACACCCTCGCCGTACTGTGCCGGCATGCCGAAGCCAACCGGGTCACCCTGGTCGCCAGCCTGCATGCGGTGGACCTGGCCCTGGCGCACTTCCCGCGCATCGTCGGCGTGCGCGACGGGCAGATCGCCTTCGACCGCCCGGCCAGCGAAGTAACCCCGGAACTGCTCGACGCCCTCTACGCCAACGAGCAGTTGGTGTCGCCGCAGATGCCGGCAGTGACCCTGAGCCTGCAGATTCCGCGATGCTGAACCCAATGCTGCAGATGTTGCTTGTAGGAGGGGTTGAGCGGCACTCCGCTTTAGCCGCGACGTTTTTGCGCTGCCTGGGTCGCGGCCAAGGCCCCTCCTACTCAGGTAGAACCGAGACTGGTGGGAGCGGCTTCAGCCGCGATTGGAGCAGCACAAGAGCTTCGCGGCTAAAGCGGAGTGCCGCCCAGCCGCTCCCACGACACACCCCAAGGCAGCCTCATGCTGCAACGTGACCGCCGCGACCCCGCCGCCCTGCCCCGCCTGCTGCTGACCCTGCTGGCCGTGGCCCTGCTGTGGCCGGGCATCCAGCTCAGCGAACTGGACCTCGGCGTGCTGCTGGCCAGTGACAGCCAGAGCGAGATGGGCCGCTTCGTCGCCGGTTTCTGGCCGCCGGCGCACAACGCCGAGTTCCTCGACCTGCTGCTGCAGGCCACCCTGCAGACACTGGCCATTGCCACCGCCGGCATGACCCTGGCGCTACTGATCGCAGTGCCGGCGGCGCTGCTCGCCAGCCGCGCGCTGTCGCTGACCGCGGCGGCACGCGGTGGTCGTCCCAGCGCCCTCGGCCAGGTCCTGCGCTGGCCGGTGCGGGCCTTGCTGATTTTCCTGCGCAGCGTGCCGGAGATCGTCTGGGCACTGCTGTTCGTGCGTGCCGTCGGCCTCGGTCCCACCGCCGGGGTGCTGGCCATCGCCATCACCTACGCCGGCATGCTCGGCAAGGTCTATGCGGAAATCTTCGAATCGGTCGACCAGCGCCCCATGCACGCCCTGCTGCAGGCCGGCAGCGGGCGCCTGAGCGCCTTCGTCTACGGCATCCTGCCGAATGCCGCCGCCGAACTGACCTCCTACACCGTGTACCGCTGGGAATGCGCCATTCGCGCCTCGGTGGTGATGGGCTTCGTCGGCGCCGGCGGCCTGGGCCAGCAGATCGACCTGTCGCTGCGCATGTTCGCCGGCGGCGAGGTGGCCAGCATGCTGCTGACCTTCCTACTTCTGGTGCTGCTGGCCGACGGCCTGAGCCGCCTGCTGCGCGGGAGGCTGGCATGAACCGGCTGATCAACCTGGCGCTGCTCGCCGCCATTCTCGTCGCGATCATCGCCTCTTTCGCCTACCTGGGCCTGGACCTGGGCGCACTGTTCGGCAGCGACAGTCTCGGCCACATGGGCGCCTACGCGGCGCGCTTTCTGCAGCCGGACCTGAGCGGCGAACACCTGGCCGCCATCGGCCGCGGCGCCCTGGAAACCCTGGCCATGTCGGCCCTCGGCACCCTGCTGGCGGCCATCTTCGGCCTGCTCCTGGCGCTGCCGGCCGCCGGACGCTTTGGTTGGCCGCTACAGGGCCTGGCACGCCTGCTGCTCAACGGCTTGCGGGCGATTCCCGAACTGGTGTGGGCGGCGCTGATGGTGCTGGCCGCCGGCCTCGGCCCGAACGCTGGCACCCTGGCCCTGGCCCTGCATACGGCGGGCGTATTGGGACGGCTATTCGCCGAGGCGCTGGAGAACACGCCGAAAGAGCCCGCCGAAGCCATCCGCCTGCAGGGCGGCAGCCAGGTCGCGGCGTTCTGCTATGGCGTGCTGCCCAACCTGCTCCCGCAATTGCTGGCCTACAGCCTGTACCGCTGGGAGAACAATATCCGCATGGCCAGCGTGCTTGGCTTCGTCGGCGCCGGCGGCCTGGGGCAGATGCTCTACGTCAGCCTCAGCCTGTTCCAGGAGGCGCAGGCCAGCACGGTGATCCTGGCCATGCTGGCACTGGTGTTCGCGGTGGATGCCCTGAGCGGTTGGACGCGCCAGCGCTGGGTGCGTGCCTGACGGCATCATTCGCCTGCTCTATCGCGCTTATCGGCTGACCTGTCGGGCCTGCGGGGTTACCATGCCCGTCCGCATGAACTAGCCAATAATCGAGAAGCCTGATGTCCGCCTGGAGCCCCGAGAGCTGGAGAAGCAAGCCCATCCAGCAACAACCCGAATACCCCGACGCCGCCCACCTCGCCCGCGTGGAGCAAACCCTGGCCGGCTACCCACCGCTGGTGTTCGCCGGCGAGGCGCGCGAGCTGCGCCGCCAGTTCGCCGAGGTCACCCAGGGCCGCGCCTTCCTGCTGCAGGGCGGCGACTGCGCCGAGAGCTTTGCCGAGTTCAGCGCGGCGAAGATTCGCGACACCTTCAAAGTGATGCTGCAGATGGCGATCGTCATGACCTTCGCCGCCGGTTGCCCGGTGGTGAAAGTCGGGCGCATGGCCGGGCAGTTTGCCAAGCCGCGCTCGGCAGGCCACGAAACCATCAATGGCGTGACCCTGCCGGCCTACCGCGGCGACATCGTCAACGGCATCGGCTTCGACGCCGCCAGCCGCGTGCCGGACCCGGACCGTCTGCTGCAGGCCTATCACCAGGCCACCGCCAGCCTCAACCTGTTGCGCGCCTTCGCCCAGGGCGGCTTCGCCGACGTGCACCAGGTGCATCAGTGGAACCTGGATTTCATCGCCAACTCGGCGCTCTCCGAGAAGTACCATCAGCTGGCCAACCGCATCGACGAGACCCTCGCCTTTATGCGCGCAGTCGGCATGGACAGCGCGCCGCAGCTGCGCGAAGTCAGCTTCTTCACCGCCCACGAGGCGCTGCTGCTGGGTTACGAGCAGGCCTTCGTGCGCCAGGACAGCCTGACCGGGCGCTGGTACGACTGCTCCGCGCACATGCTGTGGATCGGCGACCGCACCCGCCAGCTGGACGGCGCCCACGTCGAGTTCATGCGCGGCATCGAGAACCCCATCGGGGTCAAGGTCGGCCCGAGCATGGACCCGGACGAGCTGATCCGCCTGATCGACGTGCTCAACCCGGACAACGACCCGGGCCGCCTCAACCTGATCGTGCGCATGGGCGCCGACAAGGTCGAGGCGCACTTCCCGCGTCTGCTGCGCAAGGTCAAGGAAGAAGGTCGCCAGGTGCTGTGGAGCTCCGACCCCATGCACGGCAACACCATCAAGGCCTCCAGTGGCTACAAGACCCGCGACTTCGCGCAGATCCTCTCGGAGGTGAAGCAGTTCTTCCAAGTGCACCGCGCCGAGGGCACTCACGCCGGCGGTATCCATATCGAGATGACCGGGCAGAACGTCACCGAGTGCATCGGCGGCTCGCGGCCTATCACCGAGGACGGCCTGTCGGACCGCTACCACACCCACTGCGACCCGCGAATGAACGCGGACCAGTCGCTGGAGCTGGCCTTCATGATCGCCGAGACACTCAAACAGGCGCGCGGCTGAGGCGCACACGGGGCCCAATGGCCCCGTAGTCTTATCTGCAGGCAAGGAGCAACGCGTGATTACCTGTTACCTCAAGTACGTCATCGATCCCTACAAGCTCAAGGAATTCGAGCACTACGGCAAACTGTGGATTCCCCTGGTGGAGAAGTTCGGCGGCCAGCATCACGGCTACTTCCTGCCATCGGAGGGCGCCAATAACATCGCCCTGGCCATGTTCAGCTTCCCCAGCCTGACCGAATACGAGCGCTACCGGCAGCAGTCGATGGAGGATGCCGAATGCCAGGCCGCCTTCCGCTACGCCGAAGACACCCGTTGCATCCTCAGCTACGAACGCTCGTTCTTCCGCCCGGTCTTCGGCTGACCGCTACACCGGCCGGCACAGTACGCCAAGCTGTCTAGACTCCCTCGAAACCACTCGGGGGATTCACCATGAACTACCTGCATTCATCCTGCCTGGGCCTGAGCCTCTGCCTGGCTGCCGGCACCCTGCACGCAGCAGAAGAACACTCGGCCGACGAACTGGCCAAGCAGCTGGCCAACCCCGTCGCCTCGCTGATCAGCGTGCCGCTGCAATACAACTACGACGAGAACATCGGCCCCGATGACAAGGGCAGCCGCCACACCACCAACCTCCAGCCTGTTGCCCCCTTCAGCCTCAATGAGGACTGGAACCTGATCTCGCGCACCATCCTGCCGCTGATCGATCAGACCGACATCGCCCCCGGCACCGGCAACCAGACCGGCACCGGCGATGTGGTGCAGAGCCTGTTCTTTTCGCCCAAGGAACCGAGTGAGTCCGGCTGGATCTGGGGGGTAGGTCCGGTGTTCCTGCTGCCGACGGCCTCCGATGACCTGCTGGGCAGTGACCAATGGGGCATGGGGCCCACCGCCGTCGCCTTGAAGCAGTCCGGCGCCTGGACCTATGGCGCATTGGTCAACCACATCGAGCACGTCACCACCGACCAAGGCCATGCCGATGTCAGCGCCACCTTCCTGCAGCCCTTCTTGGTCTATGGCCTGCCTGGCGGCGTCAGCATTGCTCTCAATTCGGAAAGCACCTACGACTGGGAAGGTGAGGAAGCAGCCGTGCCCATCAACCTGCAGATGAACAAGGTCAGCAAGATCGGCAAGCAGATGATTCAGTTCGGTGGCGGCGTGCGCTATTGGGCGGAAAGCACCGACGCCGGGCCGGAAGGCTGGGGCGCGCGGCTCAACTTCGTCTTGCTGTTTCCGAAGTGAGCGCTACAAACACCAAGCGGATATTCAGCCGCAAAAGGCTGATATAAATCTGCAAAACAACCTTCAACAGGCTGAACAGAGAATTCACATGTTTATTTATTCGATAAATATCGGCAAAATCCTGTGCGAGCGGTAGAATCGCCCCACCCGCATCAGGAGTTGGCAACATGATCGAAGTCACCGAAGTCTCCATTGCCGAATTGCGCGCCGCGCTGGAATCCGGCCGCACCACGGCAGTCGAACTGGTACAGGCCTACCTCGCCCGTATCGATGCCTACGATGGCCCAGACACGCCCACCCGCCTCAATGCCGTGGTGGTACGCAACCCCGAAGCGCTCGCCGAAGCCCGGGCCTCCGATGCCCGCCGCGCCAGTGGCAAAACGCTCGGCCCGCTGGACGGCATCCCCTACACCGCCAAGGACAGCTACCTGGTCAAAGGCCTGACCGCCGCCTCCGGTAGCCCTGCGTTCAAGGACCTGGTGGCGCAACGCGATGCCTTTACCGTCGAGCGCCTGCGCGCCGCCGGCGCCATTTGCCTGGGCAAGACCAACATGCCGCCCATGGCCAACGGCGGCATGCAGCGCGGCGTTTATGGCCGTGCCGAAAGCCCCTACAACGCCGCCTACCTCACCGCCCCCTTCGCCTCTGGCTCGTCCAACGGCGCCGGCACCGCTACCGCCGCCAGTTTCGCCGCCTTCGGCCTGGCCGAAGAGACCTGGTCCAGCGGGCGCGGCCCGGCCTCGAACAATGGCCTGTGCGCCTACACCCCGTCGCGCGGCGTGATCTCGGTACGCGGCAACTGGCCGCTGACGCCGACCATGGACGTGGTGGTGCCCTACGCCCGTACCATGGCCGACCTGCTGGAAGTGCTCGACGCCGTAGTCGCCGACGACCCGGATACCCGTGGTGACCTCTGGCGTCTGCAGCCCTGGGTACCGATTCCCAAGGCCTCGGAAGTACGCCCGGCGTCCTATCTGGAGCTCGCTGCGCAGGCGGACGCCCTCAAGGGCAAGCGCCTGGGTGTACCCCGCATGTTCATCAACAAGGATGATCTGGCCGGCACCAGCGACAACCCGGGTATCGGCGGTCCCACCGGGCAGCGCATCCACACCCGCGCCTCGGTGATCGAGCTCTGGGAAGCCGCACGCCAGGCCCTGGAAGCGGCCGGCGCCGAAGTGGTCGAGGTGGACTTCCCGCTGGTATCCAACTGCGAGGGTGACCGCCCCGGCGCACCCACCGTGTTCAATCGGGGCATCGTCACTCCGGAGTTCCTCCATGACGAGCTGTGGGAACTGTCCGGCTGGGCCTTCGACGACTTCCTGCGCGCCAACGGCGACCCCAAGCTGAACCAACTGGCTGACGTCGATGGCCCGCAGATCTTCCCGCACGACCCGGGCACCCTGCCCAACCGCGAGGGCGACCTGGCCGCCGGCATGGACGAGTACGTCAACATGGCCAAGCGCGGCCTGAAGAGCTGGGACCAGATCGCCACCCTGCCCGACGGCCTGCGCGGCCTGGAGAAGACCCGCAAACTCGACCTGGAAGACTGGATGGACGCGCTCAAGCTCGACGCCGTGCTGTTCCCCACCGTCGCCGACGTGGGCCCGGCGGATGCCGATATCAATCCGGCTTCGGCCGACATTGCCTGGAGCAACGGCGTCTGGGTGGCCAACGGCAACCTGGCCATCCGTCACCTGGGCGTGCCCACCGTCACCGTGCCCATGGGCGTGATGGCCGATATCGGCATGCCGGTCGGCCTGACATTCGCCAGCCGCGCCTACGACGACAACAACCTGTTGCGCCTCGCCTCGGCCTACGAAGCGACCGGCAGCAAGCGCCTGGTACCGCCGCGCACCCCGCCGCTGTCACGCGGCTGAGGTTCGCCACCGACGGGGCTGGCACTGATGTGTCAGCCCCGTCCTATTTAAGACACCTGGCAAAGCGGGATATTCAGCCCCGGCTCACCTGCCGAGGCGCCTGGTGCCTGGGCAAGGCACTGGAAATCAGCGCGGCGGCCAGGACGAAGGCGCTGGAGACCCACAGGCAGGCCTCTAGTCCGTAGACCTGGAACACCCAGCCCGACAGCAGCGTACCGATCAGCCGGCCCAAGGCGTTGGACATGTAGTAGAAGCCCACGTCCAGCGACACGCCGTCCTCCTTGGCGTAGCTGACGATCAGGTAGCTGTGCAGCGACGAATTCACCGCAAACAACACGCCGAACAGCATCAGCCCGCCGAGCAGCACCCCCTGTGCCGACCAGCCGGCCCCCAGCCCCAGGGCAATCAGCGCCGGCAACCCGGCCAGGGCCAGGGCCCAGGCGAAGGCCGCGCGGCCATCCGGCACCTGGCCACGACGCTTGCCGGTAATGCGCGGCGCGAAGGACTGCACCATGCCGTAGCCGATGATCCAGGTGGCGAGAAAACCACCCACCTGCCAGAAGTCCCAGCCGAACACCGTGCTCAGGTACACCGGCAGCGCCACCACGAACCACACGTCGCGTGCGCCGAACAAAAACAGGCGGGCGGCCGACAGGATATTGATCGCCCGGCTCTTCGACAGCAGGTCACGGAACTTCGGCTTGGCCTTGGCCTTGCCGAGGTCCTTTTTCAGCAGTACCAGGCTGCCCAGCCAGATCAGCGCCAGCACGGCGGCCATGGCCAGCACCGCGCCGGTGAAGCCGAGCAGCGCCAGCAGCGCGCCGCCCAGGAAGAAGCCGACGCCCTTGAGCGCATTCTTCGAACCGGTGAGGATGGCCACCCACTTGTACAGCGTGCCCTGCTGGCTGTCCGGCACCAGGAGCTTGATCGAGCTCTTGGCGCTCATCTTGTTGAGGTCCTTGGCGATGCCGGACAGCGCCTGCGCGCCCATTACCCAGGGCACGGTCAGCCAGGCGGCCGGCACCGTGAGCATCAGCAGGGCCAGCACCTGCAGGCCCAGGCCAATGTTCATGGTGCGGTTCAGGCCCAGGCGCGCGCCGAGGTAACCGCCGACCAGGTTGGTGACCACGCCGAAGATCTCGTAGAACAGGAACAGTGCGGCGATCTGCAGCGGCGTGTAGCCCAGGCCGTGGAAATGCAGTACCACCAGCATGCGCAGGGCGCCATCGGTGAGGGTGAAGGCCCAGTAGTTGCCGGTGACCAGCAGGTACTGGCGCACTTCGCTGGGCAGCTGCGAGAGTCGAGACATGGGTGATTCCTTTTCCCGGATGGCATCCGGGTTATAGGGCTTGTGCAGGTGTTTCTGGCGCATCTGTGGTGCTTGTGCCCCTCTCCCCAGCCCTATCCCCCGCAGGGGAGAGGGGTTAAGAATTGCTCTGGCTGTGCTCCCCTCTCCCGCATGCGGGAGAGGGGCTGGGGGAGAGGGCTGCCTTACGGTAGCCCGGATGCTGTCCGGGACCCGGGCAGCACCGGACTCAGCCCGCCGCGCCGACCAGCCGCGCCAACTCCACCGCGCGGTTGGCGTAGCCCCACTCGTTGTCGTACCAGGCATAGACCTTAACCTGGGTGCCGTTCACCACCAGGGTCGACAGCGCATCGACGATCGAGGAGCGCGGATCGGTGCGGTAGTCGATGGACACCAGCGGGCGTTCCTCGTAGCCGAGAATGCCGGCCAGCGGACCCTCGGCGGCCGCCTTGAGCAGCGCATTGACCTCCTCGGCGCTGGTCGCGCGCTCGACCTCGAACACGCAGTCGGTCAACGAGGCGTTGGCCAGCGGCACGCGCACGGCATGGCCATTCAGCTTGCCGCGCAGCTCGGGGAAAATCTCTGCAATCGCGGTGGCCGAGCCGGTGGTGGTGGGGATCAGGCTCATCCCGGAGGCACGGGCGCGGCGCAGGTCCTTGTGCGGCGTGTCGAGGATGCTCTGGGTGTTGGTCAGGTCGTGGATGGTGGTGATCGAGCCGTGACGAATGCCCAACGCCTCGTGGATCACCTTGACCACCGGTGCCAGGCAGTTGGTGGTGCAGGAAGCGGCCGTGACGATGCGGTGCTGCGCCGGATCGAACAGCTGCTGGTTGACGCCCATCACCACGTTCAGTGCGCCCGGCTCCTTCACCGGCGCACAGACCACCACGCGCTTCACGCCCTGGTCCAGGTAGGCCTGCAGCACGGCGACCGTCTTCATCTTGCCGCTGGCTTCGAGCACCAGGTCGCAGCCGCTCCAGTCGGTGTCGGCGATGGTCTTGTTGGCCGTCACGCGGATGCGCTTGCCGTCGATCACCACGGCGTCGCCGTCACTGCCTGCCTCGTGCTGCCAGCGGCCGTGCACCGAGTCGAAATTCAGCAGGTGGGCATGGGTGGCGGCGTCGCCGGCCGGGTCGTTGATCTGCACGAACTCCAGTTCCGGCCAGTTCCAGGCGGCGCGCAGGGCCAGGCGGCCGATGCGGCCGAAACCGTTGATGCCTACTTTGATGGTCATGGTGAGTCCTCGTTAATAGCGAAGCGGATGATGGGAAGCGCTCGGGTGTTCGGCGACTGGCGCTCAGGCACAGAGGGGCTTGCGCCCCGGCCGATCGCGCATCTGCCAGAGGCGCTGTACGTCCTGACGCAGCCATTGGGCGTTGTTGTCCAGGGTCTGTTTGAGTACATCGCCCACCCACTCCGGCAAGTTCGGATGCAGACGGTAGTAGACCCACTGGCCGTTGCGCCGGTCCTCCAGCAGGCCGCAGCCGCGCAGCAGGGCCAGGTGCCGGGAAATCTTCGGCTGCGCCTCTTGCAGGGCGGCGGTCAGCTCGCAGACACAGAGCTCCTGCTCCAGGGTGACCAGCAGGGCGATACGCGCGCGCGTCTCGTCGGCCAGGCATTTGAACAACTCGGTCGGTGACGTCAGGCCTTCGTTCACAGGCTCCGGGACTGGCTTGCTCTTGATCAGCACGAACATCTTCAGGCGCTCGTGAATGTCATGCAGGGTCTTGCGGTAGGCGTCCGGCCTGGCGCTGGTCGCGGGGTCCTCGAAGCTCCAGGTGATGTATTCGCCCGCGCCGGGCAACGCCAGGCACTCCAGGGCAGACTTGTCGCACAGGGTGATCACGTAATCGAACGGTTCGCCCGCCACCTGCTCGACCGCCTTGCTGAACAGCCCCGCGGTGCTGATGCCCAGCTGCTCCAGCGCCTGCCGGGTACGCGGGTCCACCTCGGTAGGTGCGGTGCCCGCACTGAAGGCCTCGAAGTGTTCCGAATCGAGGTGGCGCAGCAGCGCTTCGGCCATCTGCGAGCGCGACGAGTTGGCTACGCACAGGAACAGGACGCGTTTTTTCTGACTCATGTTGATCTCGGACAAGAGGCACGGCAGCGAATATAGTATTTTCCGAATATACGGTAAATCGAATATTCTCTATCTTCAGATCCGAAACGAGAGGACGTCACCATGAGCAATGCCTGTGAGGTAGCCGCTAAACAGGCTGCGGGAGCCCCTCTGGGTTTCTTCGAGCGCTACCTGACCCTGTGGGTGTTCCTCTGCATCGGTGCCGGTACGCTGCTCGGCCTGCTCGTACCAGAGGCCGCGCAGGCCGTGGGGGCCATGGAGATTGCCCAGGTAAACATCCCGGTCGGCGTGCTGATCTGGGTCATGATCATCCCCATGCTGATGAAGATCGACTTCGCCTCGCTGCATGAAGTGCGCGGGCAGAAAGCCGGCATCGGCGTCACCCTGTTCGTCAACTGGGTGATCAAGCCCTTCTCCATGGCCCTGATCGGCTGGCTGTTCATCAAGATTCTGTTCGCCGACTGGCTGCCGGCCGACCAGCTCGACAGCTACATGGCCGGGCTGATCCTGCTGGGCGCCGCGCCCTGTACGGCGATGGTGTTCGTGTGGAGCCACCTGTGTAATGGCAACGCCAACTTCACCATCAGCCAGGTGGCACTCAATGACCTGGTGATGGTGTTTGCCTTCGCCCCCATTGTCGCCCTGCTGCTCGGCGTGTCGTCGATCCCGGTGCCCTGGGATACCCTGCTGCTGTCGGTGCTGATGTACATCGTCATTCCCCTGGCCATTGCCCAGGTGTTGCGCGCACACCTGCTAAAACGCGGCAAACCCGCCTTCGACGCAGCGCTGGCGAAGATCGCCCCCTTCTCCATCCTCGCCCTGCTCGGCACCCTGGTGCTGCTGTTCTCCTTCCAGGGCCAGGCTATCGTCGAGCAGCCGCTGGTGATCGGCATGCTGGCCATTCCAATTTTGCTGCAGACCCTGTTTATCGCCGCGCTCGGCTACGGGCTGAACCGCGCGCTGAAGGTGCGCCATGACGTGGCCGGCCCCTCGACCATGATCGGAGCATCGAACTTCTTCGAGCTGGCCGTGGCGGTGGCCATCGTGCTGTATGGCTTCGACTCCGGTGCCGCGCTGGCCACCGTAGTCGGTGTACTGATCGAGGTGCCGGTGATGCTGTGGCTGGTGCGCCTGGTCAACAAGAGCCGCAACTGGTACGAAAAAACGCTCGACTAGACGCCAGGCAAGCGTCATGACTGCCGGCCCGAGAGCGAAGGCTCAGTTACCTCTCATCCGCGGGCCAGAGGAGCGAAGCTCTTATGCCTGGCGCTATACCTGCCCTCACCTAAGCCGCTGCGATCAGGCAATCGACCAGCTCGGCGGCAAAGCCCGACAACAGCTCGCGCTTGCGCACGCACACCTTGAGGTCGCGTTGAGCCCAAGGTTCATCCAGCTCGATGACAGCCAACGGCGTGCGTGAGGTGCTGGTAGCAATGGCACTGTGCGGCACCATGCCGATGCCCACGCCGGCGCTGACCATGCGGCACACGGCCTCGAAACTGCGTACCTGGATACGCACCTCCAGGTGCCGACCGAGCGCCGCGGCAGCATTCATGGTGAAGGTGTGGATGGCCGAGCCGGCGTGCAGCATCACGAAGGGGTGCGCCAGCACGGCGGCAAAGGGCGCGTTGCCGAGCGCCGCCACAGGGTGCTCCGGTGGAGCGATCAGCACCAGGCGGTCGGCCCGGTAGGGAATCAGTTCGACCTCCGCGCCCTCGACCAGATCCGCCACCACGCCGACCTCGACTTCACCTCGGGCCACGGCCATCACCACTTCCGGGCTGGTGTGTTCTTCCAGCGAAATGCTGACCTGCGGGTGGCGCTGCAGGAAGGCCGCGAGGCTGTCCGGCAGAAAGGTATGGGTGGCGTGGGTATTGGCCCACAGGCTGACATGGCCACGCACGCCGTGGGCGAACGGCGCCAGGTCGGCATGCATCTGTTCCAGCTGGGCGAACACCTGGCGGGCATGCCGCAGCAGGGCCTCGCCGGCACGGGTCAGGCTGACGCCACGCGGCTCGCGCACCAGTAGCGGCGTGCCCATCGACGCTTCCAGCAGGCGCATGCGATGGCTGGCCGAGGATGCCGCCAGGTGCACGCGCTCGGCGCCACGGGTCAGGTTGCGCGCCTCGGCAATGGCCACGAAGAGGCGCAGATCGGTCAGGTCGTAGTGCATAGAGTTCGTCTAATCCGAACGGTAGCTTGCGAAAAGACCAATTCTAGACGGACATCAACCACAGGATCATTCGTCTCGATGAAATCTTCTGAGGTCCGCCGCATGCCCTGGAAAACCCTGTCCGCCGAACGCCTGGGCATTCTGCTGGCCGTCCTGGCCGCCTTCGGTTTCTCCTTCAAGGCCATCTTCGTCAAGCTGGCCTATGCCGAAGCAGCGGTGGACCCGGTTACCCTGCTGGCGCTGCGCATGAGCTTCGCCCTGCCCTTCGCCCTGTTCGCCGCGCTCTGGCTGTGCCGTAGCGCGCCGCCGCTGAGCCGCAAGGACTGGGGACTTCTGTTCGCCCTCGGCCTGCTCGGCTACTACGGCGCCAGCATCCTCGACTTCATCGGCCTGCAATACATTTCCGCCGCGCTGGAGCGTTTGATCCTGTTCACCTACCCGACCCTCACCGTGCTGATCGGCGTGATGTTCATGGGCAAACGCCTGGAGCGGCGCCAGATCGGTGCGTTGCTGTTGTCCTACGCGGGCATCGGTCTGGCCTTCGCCCATGACCTGGAGGTGGCTGGCGATAGCAAAACCGTGCTGATCGGCGCAGCCTTCGTCTTCTCCTCAGCGCTGTCCTACGCGCTCTACAGCGCCGGGGCGGAAGTCTCCATTCGCAACCTCGGCACCCTGCGCTTCGCCGCCCTGGCCATCATCGTGTCCACCTTCGCCACGCAGTTGCACTTCGTGCTCAGCCAGCCGTTTTCGGCCCTGCAGCAGCCCGCGGCCGTCTACGGGTACAGCGCGGCGATGGCCCTGTTCTCCACAGTGCTGCCGGTGCTCTGGCAATCCGCCGCCGTACAGCGCATCGGCGCGGCACGCACTGTGCTGATCGGCACCCTGGGCCCGATCCTGACCATCTTCTTCGGCTGGCTGCTATTGGCCGAGCCCCTGTCGCTGGAGCAGATGCTGGGCGCCGGCCTGGTGCTGGCGGGCGTAATGCTGGTGTCGCGGCGCACGATTCGCCCCTTGCCAACCCCAGCCATGAGCACGCGCTGACCCATGCGCAGCGGGCTGCCAGCTGCGACCCGCTTCACACTTTGCACCGCCCTTATCAACGACAATGCCGCGCCGGCCAGGATGCCGACGCGGCCTGGCCATTTCCGCCGATCCACCTTCAAGGACGATTTCCATGAAACTGCAGCACTCCCTTTCCGCCCTCGCCCTCGCCACCCTGCTCGCCGGCTGCCAGAACATGAGCCCCGACGCCATGCTCAACACCGGGCTGCAAGCCATGCAGGCCGCTACCCTCGGCGATGCCGAAGTGAAAACCATGGCCGACAAAGCCTGCGCGCAGATGGACGCCCAGTCGCCCATCGCCCCGGCCGACAGCACGTACAGCAAGCGCCTGGAGAAGATCGCCGCCAACCTCGGCAGCCAGGCCGGCGGCACCCCGGTCAACTACAAGGTCTACCTCACCGACGAGGTCAATGCCTGGGCCATGGCCAACGGTTGCGTACGGGTCTACAGCGGTCTGATGGACCTGATGAACGACAACGAAGTGGAAGGCGTGCTCGGCCACGAGATGGGCCACGTCGCCCTCGGCCACACCAAAAAGGCCATGCAGACCGCCTACGCCACTTCAGTGGCCCGTGGCGCCATCGCCGCCTCCGGCAACAGCGCAGCCATGGCGCTGTCCAGCTCGCAACTGGGCGACCTGGGCGAAGCACTGATCAATGCACAGTTCTCCCAGTCCCAGGAAAGCGCCGCCGACGACTTCTCCTTCGACCTGCTGAAACAGCGCGGCATGCCGCTGGAAGGGCTGGCGAGCGCCTTCGACAAACTGGCTGAACAGGGCGGCGGCGAAAGCAGCATGTTCGACTCCCACCCAGGCTCGGCCGACCGCGCCGCGCATATTCGTCAGCGCATCGCCGCCGAGTAACACCTGTGGGAGTGGCTTGAGCCACGATCGGGCTTGATACTCATCTGTCGCGGCTGAAGCCGCTCCCACGCAAGGGTTACGGTCGCTGCCTCAGCAGCGGCCGTAACAGCCCAGTCACCGGCGAACGACCGTTCAACGCCACCTCCACCAGCCACTGCGCCCAGGCGCGCAGCTCATCAGCCCAGGCGTGCAGCGCCTCCTCGCTCATCAGTGCCAACTCCAGCTGCACGGCATGCGCCGCCAGACACCAGCGTGCCCGCTCGCTGCGCACGCTGCCAGAGTGTGGGATTACTGCGTGCGCGCCGCGTTCGACGCCGGGTCGTTGAAGAAGCCCTTGTTGTCCACGCCGAGCATGAACTTGGCCACGGCCAGGCGCATTTCCGGGCTGAGGTAGTCCTGCTTGGGCATGGCTGGGTAGTCGTCGCGCTTCTTCTGCGGGTTGGCGATGTACTCGGCCAGCCCCTCGGGATTGTCCATGTACAGCGCCTGGATCACTTCCACCGGCGGGCCGATCATGCGCATGCCGTAGGCGTGGCAGCCGGTGCAGACGCCGTAATAGGCCATCTTGCCCTTGTCCGTCTCGCTGAAGGCATGCGGTTCGGCCGGCTCCGGCAGCAGGTAGGTACGGGTCGCCACAGTGCTGCTGAAGCCGCAGGTGCCATAGTCCTTGAGGCCGATGGTCGGGTAGCGCTGGCGGTCGAGGATGCAGCTTTCACGGCTCTCGCCGACGTTGATGATGTCCACCGGCTCCTGGGTGAAGGTCGCAAGCTTGAGCGCCTTGATCTCGTCGATCGGCTCGCTGCCGTTGTTGAACATCAGGTTGTCGAGGATCGCCACCTTGTCCGACTTGGGATCGGATTCCGGGTCCTTGGAGATGTTGGCGAAGCTGTCGTGATCGGTGATGACGATGCCGACGTTCTTGTTGCCGGTGATGATGTTGTTTTCGATGGTCACCTCGTCGGCGGCCATCACGATGATCCCGGTACCGGCCGGCACACCGGCAACGATGGAGCCAGGCGCGGCGAAGTTGGCATGGTTGTTGTCGTTGATGAAGTTGTTGCGAATGATCACATCGACCGTGGTCTTGATCGGCAGACCGGGGGTGATGAACGCGAGAATACCGCCAGTGTTGTCGTACACCTTGTTGTACTCGACGATGGCGTGGCGGCTGTTCTCGATCTCGATGCCGGCGACGTTGCCGAACACCTCGTTGGTGGTCACGTGAATGTTGTCGCACATGCCCACGTAGATCGCCGCGTCCTCGATGCCGGTGAGCACGTTGTGGCTGACCAGACCGTTCTTGCCCAGCTGCGGGAAGATGCCGTAGACCCCGGTGTCGACCACGTGGTTGTTGCGGATCAGGAAGTTGTTGGCCGCCTGCCCCATGATCCCGTTGCCCTTGTAGTGGGTAATGCGCAGGTTCTCCACGGTGACGTTGTTGCCTGAGTAGAGCACCGCATCGTTGAGCTTGCTCTCGCCTTCCATGGTCGGCCATTTGCCGTTCTCGATCACCCCGCTGAGCAGGATGTCGTCCTTGTCGATGTACACGGTTTCCTTGTAGGTGCCGGGAAACACGCGGATCACGTCACCCGGTGCGGCGCGCTTGACCGCCTCCTGGATCGACTGGCCGTCACGCACCTCGTGCACCTGGCCCTTGCCACTGGCACCCACCGACTGCGCCAGCTCGCCCTTGAAGGCGACCTGGCTGGCGTAACGATCGGCGCCGCCGACCACCGTGGCACTATTGTCGCTGGCCAGCTGGGTACCCAGCCAGGTGCCGCCGCCGAGCAGGCCGATGGCTGCGGCGAGGGTCAGCAGTTTCTTGCCCATTATTGTTCTCCTTGTTGTGCAAGTGTGGCGCGCAGCGCCTCGGGTTCACGACCGAGCGGCGCCAGGCCGGACGGTACTTGTGCGGGAATCGCCGGAGTGAAGGTCTCGTCGGTCAGGGTCTGCATGAAGTCGACCAGGCGATCCAGCTCCTCATCGGTCAGCTTCGGCTCCCAGATGTGCCAGTGCAGGGTCAGCTTGTCCTTCTCCTCGGCCGGCAGCGCGTGGCCACGGCCGAGGGTGTAGAACTCGCTGGCTTCGCGCAGGCTGGCGAACGTGCCGGAATGCATATAGGGCGCGGTGCGCGCGATGTTACGCAGCGACGGCACCTTGAAGCCGCCGCGCCAGGTGGGGTTGTCGAACACCGCCCCGGCGCCCGGATCGAAGGCGCGGCCCTCGGGCTCCGGCACGCCGATCACCGCCACCTGCTGGTTGGTGAACAGCGGCGGCGTGTGGCATTCGGCGCAGCGCGCGACGAACGAACGGAACACGTTGAGACCCTCGATCTCCTTGGCGTTCAGCGCCTCGGCATAACCGTGGGCGTACTGGTCGTAGCGGCTGTTGAGCGATACCAGCGAACTCTCGAAGGCGGCGATGGCGGCGTAGATCTGCTCCAGCCCCACGTCCTTGTCGCCCAGCTGCGGATAGGCCTGGGCAAACAGGCGACGGTACTCGCCGCTGGCGTTGATGCGTTCGAGCACCTGCTGCGGCGTGCTGCCCATCTCCTTGGGCGAATACAGCGGGCCGGCCACCTGCTCTTCCAGCGTGCTGGCCCGAGCATCCCAGAACAGCTTGCCCATGAACGCCATGTTCCACAGGCTCGGCGCGGCGCGGCCGGCATCTTCGCCATGGATACCCTGGCTGCGTGCGCGGCCATCGGAGAAACCCAGCTTGGGGTGATGGCAGCTGCCGCAGGACAGGCTCTGGTCGCCGGACAGCACGGGATCGAAGAACAGATGGCGGCCGAGGTCGATCTGCTGCGCCGTGAAACCGTCGCGATAGGGCGGCAGCGCGGTCTTCAGGCCGCCAACGCCGCGCTGCTCCAGCGAGCTGTACTGCTGATAGAGGCTACGCAGGTGGCAGGCATTGTCGGCATCCTGCTCGAAACCGGGCGGACAGACCTGGGACAGCTCGATGACCGCCGGTTGCGCCTGGGCGGCCGAGGCCAGCAGGCTCGCGGCCAGAAACAACGCGCGCCCCATTATTGCGCCCCCAGCTGCTCAAGGTGGACGAGGATGTCCTGCAGCTCGGCGTCGTTCACCGTGCCGGCCATCATCTTCATTTGTTTACCGTAGCGGTCCTGGGCGTCGTAACCACGCAGCCCCTGGCGGAAATGCTGGACCTGGCGCAGCAGATACTGGTCGCCGATGTGGGTCAGACGCGGCGCGCTGAACGCCGGGTTACCCTCACCCTTGCCGCCGTGACAGGCTGCACACTTGGCCTGATACAGCTTGCCGCCGTTACCCGCATCGCCCTGCAGGCTGGCGGCAACGACCGGTTGCGCCAGGCCGCTCAGATAGTCGGCCACGGCCTGCGCATCGGTGTCTGTCAGGGACTTGGCCAGTGGCGCCATCAACGCACCGCCTGTGTCGCCAGGCTGAGCGCCGCGCTGACCATCGCGAAAATGCTGCAACTGGCGCAGCAGATAGTCGGCCGGCTGCCCTGCCAGGGCCGGTGCACCGAGCGCGGCGTTACCTTCGGCGCTGGCGCCGTGGCACGCCACGCACTGGCTTTGGAACAGGGTCTGCCCGGCATCGGGGCTGGCACAATGCGCAATGCCCGGCATGCCAAGGGCCAGGCAGAGAAAAAAGGAACGGGCTTTCACGGCGGCATCTCGATTTCTTGTTGTTATTCAGGTGCTGCTCTCTATCCCCAGCAGCCCAGAAACTATGGTGCCAAGCCTGCGCGAAAAGAAGTGCCATGAGCGCCATTTCTGCCATCCGATTCAGCCAAATCCGGCGCAGCAAAGGCCTGTCGAAAGCTGAAGGCATATGCACTCGGACCCTGCTCGCGCAAATGGGCCAGGCGCTCGGCCGCCTCCCTCACATCCGGGCAATGCCCAGCCGGCACCCACCACAGCACCTGGTGCGCCTGCTCGACCTTGTCGAACCATTCGCGACGGCGCTTGAGCATTTCGGTATGTGCGCCCTTGTACACGTAGTCGCTGAGCGACTGCACATCCTGCCAAACGGACATATTGACCAGCACCTCGTCGCCGAAAGGGCGAATGGCGGTGGCATCGCCCTCCTCGTCCTGCAATCGCCAAACGAAGCCGGGCGCGGCCTCAGCCAGGGCATTGATACGCTCGAGGTTGGCGACGAAGTCGGCCAGCTGCGGCGATTCCAGCGGGGCCTTGAGCTGGGCGATATTGAGCTGGGCCAGGTGATAGTTCGCCATCAAGGTAACTCCGTTTCGATCCTTGGATTTTTCGCCCGCCGACTGAGCCAGGCGTGACTGCTGACCAGCACGATGCCCACTAGCACCAGCGCGGCCCCTGTGACGAAGTTCAGGGTCAGCGGTTCGTCCAGCACCAGCACGCCGAAGGTCACGCCATACAGCGGAGTCATGAACGAGAACACCGCCAGGTTGGAGGCCAGGTAACGGCGCAGCAGCCAGAACCAGATCAGGTAGCTGCCAAAAGCCACCACCACGCCCTGGAACACTACCGAGCCGATCGCCACGGGCGTCCAGCGCACGGGGCCGAGCTGCCCGGTGAACAGCAGATACCCCAAAAGCAGGACAGACGCTGCCACGAGCTGATAGAGCAGGGTCAGCCCGGCCGGCGCCTCGGACAGGCGAGAACCCCGCACCACCACAGTGGTCAGGCCCCACGACAGCCCGGCGAGCAGACCCAGCAGATCCCCCAGCAGCATGCGCCGATCCAGGCTGGACCAGTGCGCGCCAGCGCCGAAGGCCAGCACCACGCCGGTGAAGCACAGACCGATACCCAGCCACTGGGCGGGCTTGAGTCGTTCACTCGGCAGCAGCACGTGCAACCCCAGTGCCGAGAAAATCGGCGCCGTGTAGAGAAACACCGCCATGTGCGAAGCCGAGGTCAGGCGCAGCCCCTCGGCAATGAAGAAGAACTCCAGGGCGAACAGCACACCGGCCAGCAGACCGCCACGCCAGGTACAGGACAGCCAAGAGTGCCAGCCACCCTGCCAGAGCAACAGCAGGCCCACCAGCAGCGCGGCGATGGCCGAGCGCAGCAGCACTTGCAGCAGCGGCGCGATATCGGCCGCCGCCAGCTTGATCGCCACCTGCTGGAAACCCCAGATGGCGCACAACACCAGCATCAGCTGGAACAAGAACAGGTCGGCACCTTGGCGAACAGCGGTTGACGACATCATCACTCCTCGAAGGGCCCAGGGCCTGTTTGCGTGAACGGATCATCCCAGAACGGCCGCTCGCTTTCCTGCAATACCTCGCCACGGCTCAGGCCGAGATCCTTGAGCGCGGCCTCATCGAGCATGGCCAGTTGCCGGCGTTCACGCGCCAGCTGCCACCAGCGCCGCAGCTGCCACCAAAGCCGCCGCGGACGCGGCCAGTGAATACTGTCCAGCGAAATGGAATGTGCGATGGCAAAACCTTTTTGACCTTTCATCATCACGCCCTCCCTATGGGGTTGGCGCCAGTTTCGGTTCACGCTTAAGATCAATCCAACGAATGTTTCTTATGCCACGCATCTTGGAGATTGATGAATGGCCAACTATCCCAGCATCGATACCGAACTGCTGCGCAGCTTCGTCGCTATCGCCGACAACGGTGGCTTCACCCGCGCCGCAGAGGCGGTCAACCGCACCCAGTCGGCGGTGAGCATGCAGATGAAGCGCCTGGAGGACGACGTGGTGCAGCGCGCCCTGTTCGAGCGTGACGGCCGCCAGGTCCGCCTCACGCCCGAAGGCCAGGTACTGCTGGGCTACGCGCGGCGCATCCTCAAGCTGCACGGCGAAGTGCTCAACACCCTGCGCGAGCCGCACATGGTCGGCGCCGTGCGCATCGGCACGCCGGACGACTACGTGATGCGTTTTCTGCCGGACATCCTCTCGCGCTTCGCCCAGGCCTACCCACTGGTGCAGGTGGAAGTGCACTGCGAACCCTCGGGCCAGCTGCTGCAACGCCAGGATCTGGACCTGACCATCGTCACCCGCGAGCCGGGCAAGGAGATCGGCCAGCTGCTGCGCCAGGAGCGCTTCGTCTGGGCCGAAGCCCAAGGCTTCAGCCCGCACGAACAGAACCCGATGCCGCTGGCCATGTTCAACGCCGACTGCTTCTGCCGCGCCTGGGCCTGCAACGCGCTGGACGCCAGGGAGCGCCCCTATCGCATCGCCTATACCAGCCCCAGCCTGTCGGCGATCTTCGCCGTGGTCGGTGCGGGCCTGGCGGTCACCGCCCAGTTGCAGAGCCTGATCACCCCGGACCTGCGCATCCTCGGCGAGGCCGAAGGCCTGCCCATCCTGCCCACGACCAGCATCGTGCTGTTGCGCAATTCGCAGCGCAGCTCACAGGTCATCGACACCCTGGCCGAACACATCGTCGAAGGCTTTCGCCTGTAGCCCGGCCCAGTGGGAGCGGCTTCAGCCGCGATGAACGCCCTGCTACTTGAATGCCAGCGACACCGCGCAGAGCAGCAAAAACCCGCAGAACAACCCACGCAGCACCTTCTCCGGCAGCGCATGGGCCAGCTTCACCCCCCAGCTGATGCTGAGCAGGCCACCCACCGCCAGAGGAATGCCCATGGCCCAGTCGACATGATCGTGCAGCGCATAGGTCAGCAGCGTCACGCCGGTACTGGGCAGCGCCAGGGCCAGCGATAACCCCTGAGCCATCAGTTGCCCGGCACCGAAGATATTGGTCAACACCGGCACCGCCAGCACCGCGCCGCCGACACCGAACAGCCCACCCAGCGCTCCCGCCGCACCGCCCACGACACCCAGCCAGGGCCAGGGATAGCGCAACGCCTGAGAAGCCACTGGGGTGCGCATAAACAGGCGAGTCAGGTTGTACAGCGCCAGCACCACGAGAAAGCCGACGAAGGCCAGGCGCATGCGCTCGGCCTGCAGCTCGACGGCGTACAACGACGCCAGCCAGGCACAGACGATGCCTGACCCCGCCAGCAGCAACGCATAGCGGGGTTCGATGCGGTTGCGCTGGTTGTAGCGCCACAGCGCCAGCACCACGTTGGGCACCACCATCACCAGCGCCGTGCCCTGGGCCAGCTGCTGGTCCAGGCCGAACAGTACGCCCAGCGCGGGAATCGCCACCAGGCCACCGCCGATGCCGAACAGGCCACCCACGGTCCCCATCGCCAGGCCCAACAGCAGATTCAACAGCAGATCGATCAGGCTCATGCCACCTCCACAGTCTGGACGGCATGCTAGCCAACAGAAGATAGCCAGGAAATGCACAGCCACGCACAATGGCTTTGCCAATTACGCAAAGGCAGACCATGAACCCCGATCAGCTCACCGACCAGTTCGCGCTCTATCTGGATGTGCTGGAAAGCGGCAGCTTCTCTGCGGCAGCGCGCCGCCAGCAGCTCACGCCCTCAGCCGTATCGCGGCGCATCGACGCACTGGAGCGCGCCCTTGGCTGTGCGTTGTTCGTGCGCAGCACCCATGCGGTCAAAGCCACCCCAGCGGGCCTGGCTTTCGCCGAACGCGCCCGGCGCATCCTGACCGAACTGCATCAGGCCCGCGCCGAAGCGGTGTCACTGAGCAGCGCGCCGGAGGGCCTGATCCGTATCGACGCGCCCTCACCCTTCGGCCGCCGCCATCTGGCGCCGGCCATTGCCGAATTCCTCACCCGTTATCCCGGCCTGGACGTGCAACTACGTCTGATCGACAGCTTCATCGACCTGCAGGGCGAACACCTGGGTGAGGTGGATCTGGTGCTGCGCATCGGCCCGCTGGCTGACACCCGCCTGGTTGCCACGCCTCTGGCGCCCATGGTGCGCGTCCTCTGCGCCAGTCCCGACTACATCAAGCGCCGTGGCCTGCTGCGCGATGCGCGTGAGATTCCCGAACATGACGGCCTGGACTGGGACGCCCTGGCACCGCCACATGCCTGGCGCTTCGAGGTCGACGGCCGCCTGCAACTGCTGCGCCCGGGCCGCCTGCGGATGACCGCCAACAACGCCGAAGCCCTGCTGTTCAGTGCCGTGGCCGGCCTAGGCATCGCCCACCTGCCGACCTGGCTGATCAGCGAGCAGCTGCTGCGCGGCGAACTGCTACCGCTGCTCTGCGACGGCGGTCTGCCGCCCGCCGAGCCCAGCGGCATCTATGCCCTGCGCCTGGCCAGCGAGGCCAGCTCACGCACCCGCCTGTTGCTGGAATTCCTCAGGCAACGCTTCGCGCCCGTTCCCCCCTGGGATCTGGCCCTGCAGCGCGGCCTGAAGATGGACTGATCTGTTCCAAAAACGGCTCTGCCAACGAACATAAGGCACGAGCATCGCGGCTAAAGCCGCTCCCATTCAAAGCAAGACCGACAACAAAACGCAGGCAAGAAAAAGCCCGGCACATGGCCGGGCTTTTCGTGCGAGGCGTGGGCCTTAGGCCGGCGCCTGGGTACGGCTCTTGTAGGAACCGTCGCGGGTGTCGATTTCGATCCAGTCGTCGATGTTGCAGAAGTCTGCAACCTTGACTTCGGTACCGTTGCGCAGCTTGGCCGGCTTCATCACCTTGCCGGAAGTGTCGCCACGGGCAGAGTTCTCGGTGTAGGTGATCTGGCGAACGATGGTGGTCGGCAGGTCAACGGAGATCACTTTGCCTTCGAAGAACACGGCTTCGCAGATGTCGGTCATGCCTTCTTCGATGAACGGCAGAACGCTTTCCAGATCTTCGGCGCGCAGCTCGTAGGAGTTGTACTCCGGGTCCATGAAGACGTAGTCCTCACCGCTGATGTAGGACAGGGTCACTTCCTTGCGCTCAAGGATGACCGGCTCCATCTTGTCGTCGGCCTTGTAAACGGTCTCGGTCTTGGAGCCGTTGATCAGGTTCTTCAGCTTCATCTTGACGATGGCGCTGTTACGGCCGGACTTGGTGAATTCGGCTTTCTGAATCAGCCACGGGTGGCCGTCGATCAGAGCCACGCTGTTGGGCTTCATTTCTTGTGCGGTTTTCATACGAGTATCCGGATTTGGATGGAGGTACAGATTTCTAGGCCGCGCATGATAGCCAATTTCGGTAAAACTGCACCAGTGCCGAGGCGAGATCAGGACGAGAGGCTTGTTGCTGGCACCAGCTCTCAGCCCACTCAGTCAGGGCCGGGGACTGCTCCAGCCAGTCCAGCCAAGCCTGCTGCATGTCACCAGCACCATTCCAGGCTCGATACAGGTCACGCGTAGCACTCGCCTGTTCAGGCGTCTGAGCCGCGCAATAGCGATCAAGGAAGGCCTCCAGCTTATCCCAGTGCGCCCCCTCTTCCTGCTGATAGATATGCCACAGCAGCGGCCGGCCGGCCCACTGGGCGCGAACGAAGGAGTCCTCGCCGCGCACCGCGTTGAAATCGCAACTCCACAAGAGCCGGTCATAGTCAGCCTGGCTGAGAAACGGCAGCAGCTGTGCCCGCACACTGCCACGCTGCCAGACACCAGCCTGCTCCTCCCCAAACCAGCGGCACAGGTCGCCCTCAATACGCCCCTGGGGCACCAGCAACAGCGTCGCCTGCGTATCCGCCGCCAGGGCGTCCAGCCAGCCGGCCAGCGCCGGGTTCTCATAGGCGAACAGGGAAATCAGCCGGGTACCGGCTGCCTGGGTTACACCGATCCTGGCAAGAAACGCTCGTCGCGCCTGAACATCGGCCTGGAACGCTCGACGCCGAGCGAGTAGATCCCCCTCACGCAACAGACCGCCGGTGCCTTCGCTGAATCCGGGGAAGAAGAAGAATTTCTGCAAGCCCCCCGCCTGAGGTGATGGCAGGCCGTGGCAACCGGCTACCCAGTCCTCGGCACTGAGGTACTCCAGATTCAGCCACAGCGGTTTGCGCACCCGCTCGGTCATGGCCTCAACGTAACTGGCCGGCAGCGTGCAGGCAAAGGCTTCGATCACCACATCGGCCACCTCCACCAGCGGAAAGTCCTTGGGCCAGTGGCAAATCTCCACGCCATCAATCAGCTGTACAGCCAGCCGAGCATCAGCCTGTGGACAGAGGCGCACAAACGCAGCGGGCTCATCGACCCAAAGGCGTACCTGCAGCTCCTGCTCGGCAACCAGTTGCCGGGCCAGACGCCAGGTCACCCCGATATCGCCGTAGTTATCCACTACGCAGCAGAAAATGTCCCAACGCTCGCTCATTGATACCCCCGGATCACTGGGCGTGCACCTTAGTCGTTAGCATCACGGCTGCCCACCCCGAAGAGATGATCGATAGGTCAGCTTTACTGGCCAAAAGCCACGCCACCATTTGTCCGAAACCCCGTAGATAGAAGCATCGAGCGATTACAACGTTTTCCTATATAGTAACTATATTTAGTCGCGGGCTGTTCGCGCCAAAGGAGATTGGCCATGTCTGATTTTTCGCCACGCTCGATGTTTCGGCCGCAGAGCCATACGCTCGCACTCGAACCCCGGATCCTGTTCGACGGCGCCGCCGCCGTTGCTGCCGACCAGCAACAAGATGCCGACCACGGCACCGATTCGGAACACACCCCCGCCACCCAGGTCGAGTCTGCGGCAAGCGTGCCGACCCAGGCCGGCGCCAAGCACCTGCTGGTGATAGACAGCCGGGTGGAGAGCCGCGAGAAGCTGATCAGCCAGCTACCTGAAGGCGTACAGGCGCTGGTCGTCAACCTGAATCAGGACGGCATCGCCGCCATCGAGCAAGCGCTGGAGGCGCTCGGGCAAGTCGACTCGATCCAGATTCTCTCCCATGGCGCGGCCGGCCAGTTCACCCTGGGCAATACCACCATTTCTGCCGACAACGTCGACCAACTCGGCGAACGCCTGCAGCAGTGGAGCAACAACCTCAATGCCGGCGCCGATATCCAGTTGTATGGCTGCCGCGTGGGGGCCGGTAATGCCGGACAAACCCTGGTGGCGCAACTTGCCTACTGGACCGGAGCGGATGTGGCCGCCTCCGACGACAACACCGGCAGCCTCTCTGCCGGAGGCGACTGGGAACTGGAGGTGCGCAGCGGCGATATCGACAAGGGCATCGCCCTGAGCCAGGCGGCCCTGAGCGACTACGACGCCCTGCTCGCTACGCCCAACACCAGTCTGCCTGCATCGACGGCAAACGTGCTGCTAGGCGACGCCTTCACTTTTACCGTGAACTTCAAGAATCAGGATATTGGGCAACCCGGCTATGCGCCGTTCATGGACCTGTTCTTCCCAGCCACCGGGCGAGATGGCGAAGGTGCGGAAACCGACGACGGCATCACCTTCGTTTCTGCCAGCTACCTGGGCCAGGCGCTGACAACCCATGTGCTCACCTTCGACGCCAACGGTCAGGCCAGTCACCCACTGGCGGTAGGTAGCGACGGCCAGCCGTTGATCATCAATGCCGCCGACTTCGGCATGCGCGCCGGCGATCAGCTGGTGGTAGTGGAACTGCCCTTTGCCAGTGTCAGTGCCGGCCAGCCCACCATCGGCATCCAAGTCACCGCCACCCTGAGCAGTCTGGCCGATACCAACTTCGACCCCGCGGGCGGCAGTCCAGATCTGACAATTCGCGCTCGCAGCGGCTTTCAATATGGCAACGACTCGCTGAACAACCCCGCAACCGACCCAAGCATTCTGGAAGCAGGCTCCGTCGCCTATGTCGTGCACCCAACGATTATCAGCTTCGATCAAGTGATCTACGCGCCCGAAGGAGAAACCGCCACCGGCCCCAACTATGGCCGCACCATGGACCTGACGGTCACCCCGGCCACATCCCAGCCGGTGGGCGATATCGTGATCACCCAGCCCGTGCCAGACAACGTAATCATCCGTTCAATTACCCCGGCAGCCGGCGGCACGATCACTTCCATCACCCTGTACGACGGCAGGTCTACCACCGATCCGACCCTGATCCAGTCTGCCCTGGCCCTGAACAACGATGCCGACCTGACCAACGACCTGTACATCCAGTCCTTCACCATCAGCTATGCCGCACTGACCGGGCCGACGACCACCCAGGTCGAATTCTTTATTCCTGATAACGACGCTGATGGTCTCCCGGTAATCGACCCGGTTTCAGGTGACCCGGTGACCATCACCTTCGGCCAGCCAACGGCCTCAGGCCAATGGCAACCGCTGGACTCCCGCGACGTGGATAACCCCGGCGACACCATCACCTTCTCCGGCACCGGCAACACCGTTAGCGTCACCGCCAAATCCATCACCTTGCTCAAGGAAGTGTCGATCCAGACCGACATCGGTGCCGCCGGGCTGACACCGGGTGACACCCTGAACTACACGCTGAGCCTGAATATCTCCGACTACTTCGCCTTCGGAGAAAACTTCTTTGAGCAGGGCAGCTTCGTCATAGTGGATGTGCTGGGTGATGCCCAGACACTCGTGCCAGGTAGCGGCACCGTTGCCATCACGGTCGATGGCACAACCATCAACGTGGCCTTAGTCACTACCAGCGTAATCGACCCCGTAACCGGCATCAGCACCCTGACCCTCGATCTGGCCCAGTCGCTGCGTAACGCCACGGGAGATCGTGGCTGGGTCAATGGCGACCTGGCCTTTGACGCCATCCTGCAGGGTGCCACCCAGGTAGTGGTCAGTTACCAGGTCACCCTCGGACAAAGCTACACCCCGCCCAGCGGTGCACCCCATAGTGAAATCAACGAAGGGGATACCGTCGGCAACAACGCCACCCTGACCGCAACCATCCTCGAAGACCGCCTCAACCTCACCGGTGATGAGCAGAGTGACGGCTCGCAGGCAAGCATTACCGTTCCCAGCAGCCAGGTAGAAATTACCATCGCCGACCTAAACGGTAATGGCGCGCCGGCACCAGGCGTCGAGTTGCGCCCGGGCGATGAAGTGACCTTCCAGCTGAGCTATGACCTGGTTACCGGCGACTACGAAAACTTCACCCTGACCGCTTACCTGCCCCTGCCCCTGTTCGATCTCAGCAGCATTGCCGACATCAGTACCATCTGGAGCCTGGGCAGCGGCAACACCAACCCCGAAGCGCCGACGTCCGTGACCCGAGGTCTTGGCAACTCGCTGGTATTCACCTTTGCCGACTACGTCAATTCCGGTACCGACGGTAGCCGTATCGAGATCGACTTCACTCTGACCGTCAGTGACCAGCCCTTCGCTGACCAACGCTCGTTCAACGTCACCGCCGAATCAAACCAGACCACCACCCTCAACAAGAGCACGCAAGTCACGACCGACGATGTGGCCCTGATCGCCTCCGTGGCAGAGCCCGTGCTCAGCATCACCCATGGTGTAGTGTCCTCCAGCAACGGCAGCGTGACCGGCACCACTGGTGGCTGGAACCCACCCGGCACCAGCGGTAAACCCTTTACCGACGCCAACCTGACCGAAACCAGTGCGGTCGATGGCAGCGTCAGCGCCATCGACGGCGGCGACACCCTGCGCCTGGCGACCGCCATCGAGAACAGCGGTGGTGGTCAGGCCTACGACGTCAGCACCCGCATCACGCTTCCCACCGGCCTTTCATTTGTCGGCGGCAACCTCGCCAGCGCCAACCTGCTGGTGTATCGCGGTGACGGCACCCTGTTGCAGTCCGGCGTCGATTACACGGTCGATAACGCCACCAACACCATCACCTTCATCGACGGTGCCGGCAGCGGAGCACTGCTGGCTGGTCGAGCCGGTACGGCCAACGACCTCTCCGGCGCCAACCTGGTGGTGATCACCTACGACGTGGTGGTCGCGGCCAATATCGACGCCAGCGCCACCCTGCAAACCGAGGCCGAACTGGTCAACTACGCCAGCGTCGAAGGTGGTCAGAACTTCCTCGCCAGCGGCACCCTGGAAGACCTTGCCGATCAGCAGATCGCCGCCCCGGAAATCCGCAAGAACTTCGCCGGCAACAGCCTGGACAACAGCGACTCCAGTGCCAGCCACACCACGGGTGCCAACCTGGTGGTGGGTGAGAGCATGCTCTACGACATCATCGTCACGCTGCCCGAGGGCACGACCCAGAGCCTGCGCATCGACGATCTGATTCCGCCCGGCCTGCGCCTGGACATGAGCTATCAGGGCCAGGGATACCAACTCATTACCAACGCCGGCGGCGCCCTGACCGCCGATTTCGCTGGCACCATCACGGTCAACAGCCTTAGCGGTGTATCAGGCACGCTGGGCGACGACGGCGTCGATGCCCGCTTCGTGTTCGATGTCGCCAGCGCCAGCGCTGACAACAACACCGGCAACAATACCTTTGTCATTCGTGTACGGCTGGTGGCCAGCAACGTGACTGGCAACCAGGCCGGTAGCGTGCTGCAGAACGATGCCCGCCTGACCTACAGCGACAGCGATGGCGACACCCCCAACGGCAGTACGCCGGTTGATCGCGACGTCGCCGTCATTGGCAGCAAGCCATCGGTGACCGTACGCGAGCCCACGCTGAATCTGGCACAGCAACTCACCACCGATCCCGGTTTCGGTTTCGACGAAGGCGATACGGTCAACTTCACCATCACCGTCAGCAACGGCAACGCCGGTAGCGACTACGACGCCTTCGATATCGACTTCAGCAGCGCACTGCCCGCCGAGTTGGACGGCCTGACACTGGTCAGTGCGATCTACACCGTCAACGGCGTCACCACCGACATTACCAGCAGCTTCACCCTGGACCCGACCGGCCGCACCCTGGTCAACAACAGCAACCTCGACATCCTCAAAGGCGGCACCCTGGTACTCACGGTGACCGGCACGGTCAACGCCACTGGCGCCTCAGGCGCCGAGTTCGACAACCTGGCCGAAGTGCGCTGGACCAGCCTCGATGGCAGCAACAGCGACGAGCGCAACGGCAGCGACGGAGTCCTCAACAGCAATGTGCTGAACGACTACCGCCGCGAAAATACCCTGGTCATCCCGGTGGCACAGGGCATTCGCATCTCCCGCGTTGGCGGCCTGGAAGACACCGCCGCACCGAACCCGACCAACGCCAGCACAGAAACCGTGGCGATTGGAGAGATCATCCGTTACCGCGCTACGGCGCTGATCCCGGAAGGGGTCAATACCGGTTACCAGCTCCAGATCGTCCTTGCCGAGGGCTTGACCTACGACGACCTCGCCGGCATCCGCATCGGCTTCATTTCCCAGGGAGATCTGACCAGTTCCCTCTCACTCGGCGATCTGATTACCGGCGGTACGCTGCAAATTATCGGCAACGAGGACAGTGCCGAGGCCCAGTTCATTTCCTCGGATCTGTCGGGTGCAGCACCGACAGGCGTCCTCAATACCGCGCGAATCGTACCCAGCAATGGCGGGCAGGTGCTGACGCTGAACCTCGGTGACATCACCAATAACGAACTCGATGGCGACCTGGAGGGCATTACCATCGAGTTCAACGTGCGGGTCGACAACAGTCTGGCCAACCAGAACAGTACCGCCCCACTTGCCGTTCAGGTTAAAGAGTTCACAAGCGAAGGTCCGCGCTCGAGCAGCAACATTTTGTACGAGCAGATCGTCGAGCCCGGCTTTGATGGCCTCAACAAGCAGGTTATCGACTTCGACCCGAATATCGGTGGCAGCACCGGCACGGCCACGGTTCAGGCCAGCTTCACCTCTAATGGCGGCACCCCGGCCTATAACGTCGAGTTCACCTCCAACTTCCCCAACGGCAGCAACTACGCCCTGGCCTCTGTCGAAATCAATGGTGTTGTGTACAACGACATTGCCGCTATACCACCGGCCTTTGGCGCTGCCGAGACGGTGCTGCCCGACGGCCGCCTCGTAATCTCGTTCGATCAGCTGGATCCTGACACCAGCGTCAAAGTCGTCTACACAGTCGATGTACCAAACAATGCAGCCCAAGCCAGCAGCAATGACAGCCTAAGCTGGAGCAGCCTGCCAGATGACTTCACCACCTGGGGTGGCAGCGTTGTCGGTAGCGCCGGCGGTGCCACCGGGGAGCGTACGGGCAGCGACGGCCCGGGCGCGGACAACAGCACCCTGAACAACTATCAGCTGGTCGAAGGCGCAGGGCTGGGTGTGATCAGCGGCACGCTGTGGGACGACACCCTCTCAGCCGACAACTCGACCACTCCCGATGGTGCGCCGCTCGCAGGACAGACCGTCACCCTCAACTGGGCTGGCGCGGATGGCATCTTCGGCAATGCCGATGATCGCAGCTACAGCAGCGAAACCGACAGCAACGGCCAGTTCCTGTTCGGCGTTCTGCCCGCCGGGCTTTATCGCATCGATGCACCGGCCACCATCACCAACCTCTCCAGCTTTGGTCAGCTGAACATCCGCATCGACAGCGATGGCGGCACGCTCGGGCAAATCAGCGTAACCCTCGGCGAAGGCAGCACCGCACAAGCCGACAGCGGCTACGTGCAACTCAACGATGCACCAGTCAACAGCCTGCCCGGCGGGCCGCTGACGGGCGATGAGGACACGCCCTTGGCCATTGGAGGCATCAGCGTCAGTGACGTCGACGCCGAACTAGACCCCGTCGTAGCTGACCGTGCCATCCAGGTCACGTTGAGCGTGCAGCAAGGTACGCTCTCATTCACCGGCGCCACCACTGGCGTGACCGTCACCGGCGAGGGAACCGCCTCCCTGGTACTGGTTGGCCGGATTGCCGATATCAACGCAGCTCTGACTTGGCTCTCCTACCAGGGCAATCCCGATTTCAACGGTAACGATACCCTGCAGGTGCTGACCAGCGACCTGGGTAACTATGGCGACTTCGACGGCAACGGTATCCCAGGCGAAGCGAGCGACGCACTTACTGACCTGGACACCGTGACGATCACCCTCAGCCCAGTCAATGACGCACCGGCGGCCAACGACGACAACGCCACTGCCATCGAGGCCGGCGGCACCTTCAACAGCCTGCCCGGCATCGACCCACGCGGCAACCTGCTGGACAACGACACTGACGTGGATATCGCCACCAATGGCGACCAGCTCAGTGTCACCCAAGTTACGTCCTCCACCGGCAGCGTCTCGATTCCCGCCAGTGGCACGGTCGATGTCATCGGCACCTACGGCACCCTGCGCATCGCCGCCGATGGCAGCTACCAATATCTGCTCAACAACGACGACCCGCGAGTACAGGCCCTGCGCCAGAACGGCGACACCCTGAATGAGAGCTTTTCCTACACCATCCGTGACTCAGGTATCGGCGGCACAGCCCTGACCAGTTCCGCCACCCTGGCTATCGTGATCCGAGGCGCCAACGATACCCCGGTCGGCGTCAACGACACGGGAACCGCCTACGAACAAGGCGGCATCAATAACAGCGGTACCATCAACCCTGGCGACATGCCACTGCCCTATGCAGGCAGCGACGCAATCGGCAATGTGCTGAGCAACGATACCGATGTCGATGGCGGAGCTGGCGACGCCATCAACTACGGCGAGACCAGTCGAGTATCCGGCGTTCGTCCTTTGCGCGAAAACATTCCAGGCGCGCTAACCACCATCAGCAACGGAGGCAGTGCCACCGTTGCCGGCCTCTATGGCAGCCTGACCTTGCACTCCGATGGCAGCTACACCTACACCATCAACAACGACGCCACCGCCGTGCAACGACTCGGCCCGAGCGACACGCTGATCGAATACTTCAGCTATCAGGTCACCGATGCGCTGGGACTCAACGACCTGGCCGAGCTGCGTATCACCATCGTCGGCAACAATGACAACCCGGTGGCCAGCGATGACCAGGCCACCGCCCAGGCCAGCGAAGTCGATGACGACGGCAATGAAGGCAATCCCAGCGGCAATGTGATCACCTTCCCCAGCCGCCCTGGCGCCACCACACAACCGGGAGGTAACGGCGTTGACAGCGACGTGGATCGTGCCGACCGGCCCAACACCAACCTGGTCGTTAGCGGCATTCGCAACGGCACCGAAGCGGCCGGTGGAGCACTCAGCCTGGTATCGGGCGCCACGACCATTTCCACGTTGTATGCCCAAGACAGCAGCAACAACCCGCTACCCAATGCAGGTGGTCAGTCCTATGGCGAGCTGACCATCAATCCCGATGGCAGCTTCACCTTCGACGTCAACAGCGACCACCCCGAGATCGTCGCGTTACCCAGCGGCGGGGAGTTGAAGGTCATCGTCACCTACCAGATCACCGACACCACAGGCCTGACCGACACCGCGCAGTTGGTCATCACCGTGCGCGGCGCCATCAACACACCGCTGGCGCAGAACGAAGTCGCCTTGGCCACCGAAGCCGGCGGAATTGCCAATGGCACAGCCGGTGTGAATCCAAGCGGCGTGGTCGATGTCGTCGACCCGGACGGTGATGACCTGACCATCACCGCCATTCGCACGGGCGCAGAGGGCGACACCGGCACCAGTGGTACGGTTGGCACCGAACTGCGCGGCCTCTATGGCTGGCTCACCATCAACGCTGACGGCACCTATAGCTACCGCATCGACAATGACATGGCAGAGGTACAGGCCCTGCGCGAGGTCTCGGATCTGCTGACCGAACGCTTTACCTACACGGTGACCGACAACGACACGACGCCCCTCAGCGATAGCGCCGAAATCATCGTGGTGATCCGTGGTGCCAACGACAATCCGGTCGCGGCCAATGATAGCGCCACAGCCGTGGAGGCCGGCGGCGTAAACAATGCCTCTGGCGGCGTGAATCCAACCGGCAATGTGCTGACCAACGATATCGATGTCGACGGTGGAGAGATAGCACAGGACATCACCGACGGCTTCGATTACGGGGAAACCCAGGTCGTCGACTCCGTACGTACCGGTGCTACCGAGGGTGCAGGCACAGCTGGCAGCCTGGGAAGCGAGCTGCGTGGTGCCTATGGCTGGCTGACCCTTAACGCCGATGGCAGCTACAGCTACCGGCTGGACAACTCCATGGCGGCCGTCCAGGCCTTGCGCAGCAGCGGCAATACCCTTACCGACAGCTTCAACTACAGCGTCATGGATGCTGCAGGCGCGCAGGACATTGCCGTCCTCAACATCACCATCCAGGGCAACAACGACAACCCAGTGGCGGTCAACGACACAGCCATAGCGGTGGAAGCAGGTGGTATCAACAACGGCACTCCCGGTACCAATCCAACCGGTAACGTGCTGAGCAATGACAGCGACATCGACCAGTACGGTGAAACGCTCAGCGTCACCGGCATAAGTCAAGGTGCCAGCACCGGCGCTATCGGCAGTGGCTTTGCAGGCACATACGGAACCCTGACACTGAATGCCGACGGCAGCTTCAGTTACGCGCTGGACAACAACAATCCGCAGGTACAAGCGCTGCGCACAGCGCTGAATACCCTGAGCGAGACCTTTACCTACACCATCCGCGACCTGGCGGGCGCTACCGCTACAGCCACGCTCACCATCACCATCCGCGGCGCCAATGACAATCCAGTCGCCGCCAATGACAACACCATAGCTGTTGAAGCCGGTGGGCTGAACAACGGCACGCCAGGCACCAACCCTAGCGGCAATTTGCTCACCAACGACACCGATGTCGACGCGGGTGACAGCAAAGTGGTTAACGGCATACGCACCGGCACTGAGGCAGCAGGAGGCACATTCACCAACGTGGCTGGCAGCCAATCCATCGTCGGCAGCTACGGCACCCTGACGGTGGCAGCTGACGGCACCTATACCTATGTAGTCAACAACGACCTGCCTGCTGTTCAGGCGCTAAAACCCAGCGACACGCTGATTGAAACCTTCAGCTATCGCATGCGCGACACGGCCGGGGCAATCGACATTGCTCAGCTCAACATCGTCATCCAGGGCGCTTGGGATACCCCCCTGGCGCAGAATGACTCCGATATCGCCGTCGCCGACAATGGCGACGGCCAGGTCATCAACCCCACCGGGAATGTGCTGAGCAATGACACCGATGTCGATGCCGGCGACTCACTGACCGTCACGGCTGTACGCACGGGAGCCGAAACCGACAGCGGAACCGCTGGGACTGTCGGCAGCGTGCTGATTGGCCAGTACGGCAGTCTGGTACTCAATGCCGACGGCACTTACCAGTACTTTGTCGACAGCAGCAATCCTGCTGTTCAGGCCCTGAACCTGCTGGAAACCCTGACCGAGCGCTTCACCTACCAGGCTACCGATCTTGGCGGACTAAGCGACCTGGCCCAACTGACCATCCTCATTGTCGGCCGTAACGATCCGCCGACAGGCGTCAACGACAGCGCCACGGCCATCGAAGCCGGCGGGCTGAACAACGCTACCGCCGGCGTTAATCCCAGCGGCAACGTGTTGGATAACGACATCGACCTGGAGAGCGGCGCACTGACCGTCACCGCTATACGTACCGGCAGTGAGTCGGGCAGCGGCACCGCCGGCGTTGTAGGGACCACCCTGCGCGGCCTGTATGGTGACCTGACCATGAATGCCGACGGCAGCTGGAGCTATGTGCTGGACAACAGCCTGGCCGTCGTCCAGGCCCTGCGGGTCAGCGGGCAAACCCTGGAGGAGGTTTTCACCTACACGCTGGCCGACCCCTACGAAGCGGACGATACCGCCGAACTACGGATCACCATCGACGGCCGCAATGACACACCGATCGCCAACGACGATGACGCCATCGCCGTCGAAGCCGGCGGCATCGCCAACGGCATTCCCGGCGTCAACCCAAGCGGCAACGTGCTGGACAACGACACCGATGTCGACAGCGTGGCCAATGGCGAAACCAAGCAGGTGCTGAGCTTTACCAGCCAATTGGGCGCAACGGGCACAGCAGGCCAGACCCTGCAGGGCCGCTACGGCACCCTGACCCTCAATGCCGATGGCAGTTACCAATATGTGCTGAACAACGACGACCCGGTGGTTCAGGCCCTGCGTACCGCCGGTCAAACCCTGCGGGAAATTTTCACCTACCGGATGCGCGATGCAGCCGGTGCGGAGTCGACCGCACGCCTCAACCTGCTGATTCAGGGTGCGAATGACACACCCGTGGCGCAGAACGACAGCAATGTCGCCAGCGACCAGACCCCTGCCCCACAAGCCAGCGGCAATGTGCTGCCCAACGATGGCGACGTGGATCAGGGCGAAAGCTTCCAGGTGGTGGAAATTCGTACCGGGGCAGAAAACGCCAGCGGCACCAGCGGCACGGTTGGCCAACCCCTGACCGGCCGCTACGGCACACTGACGCTCAACGCCGATGGCAGCTACACCTACACCATCGACCTGAACAACCCCGAAGTACTGGCTGCAGCTGGCCTGGGCCAGGTGCTGCAAGATGTATTCACCTACACCATGCAAGACATTGCCGGCGCCAGCGATCAGGCCGAGCTGGTGATCACCCTGGACATCGCTGCTCCTTATGTCCCTCCACCCGAGGTAGAGGGCAATGGCTGGCAGCCCTACGATGCCTTTACCCCGTCGCAGCAATCCGTCGACCTCGACTTCGAACCGGCGATATTCGTCACGCCCGTCGTGCGCACCAATAGCTTGCTCAACGAAGTCAACAGCTGGCGTTCGGACGGCAGCAACCTGCGCCTAGCCCTGCCTGCGATGATTGAGAGCCCCTCATTGCAAGTACCCCAAGTACCTGGCCAGTTCGTTGCCCAGAGTGTGTTCAACAGCAACCTGGGCAGCGATCTTGACCTGGCCTGGATTCTCGGCCGCCAGGGCCGTATCGACCTGACCGCAGATGGCTTGCTCAGCGATCCCTCGCTGTTTACCAGCGATCCCGCAGATATGATCCATAATCATCAGCATCCGGAAGCACAACCGACGCAGGCGCAGACCGCGCGCAGCTTCCAGCACCAATTGCAGACCGCCGCCAAACGGCTGAGCCCCTTCAGCCAGAGCACTCCGCGTAGCTAGTATGAACAAGGACTCTTCATGCCCAGCCACACCCTGAAAGCCCTGAGCATCGTCATTGTCAGCAGTCTTTTTCTAAGCGCCTGCTCGGCTATCAACCCAAAGCCGTACACCGAGGAGGAAAAGAGCGAGCGCATTCTCGATGATCGCGCTCACATGTACGGCCAGCAGGAGCCGGTCAAGGCGCCGATCACCTTCTACGAGGCCGCCGCCCGCGCCCTCAAATACAACCTCGACTACCGCCTCAAGCTGATGGAAAGCGCACTGGCAGCGGACCTGCGCGATGTATCCAGCCACGAGATGCTGCCGCGCCTGGTGGCTTCCGCAGGCTACTCCGGGCGCAACAACGACTCCGGCGGCACCTCCATCGGCATCGAGGACGGTCAGGAAAGCCTACGCGCCTCGACCTCCCAGGAACGCTATCGCGATCTGGCTGGCCTCGGCGCCAGCTGGAGCCTGCTGGACTTCGGCATGGCCTACTACCGCACCCAACAAAAGACCGACCAGATCCTCATGGCCGAGGAGCGCCGCCGCAAGGTGGCGCAGAACGTCCTGCAGGATGTGCGCAACGCTTACTGGCGAGCGCTCGGCGCCCAACGCCTGCTGCCCGAGGTCAACCGCCTGCTGGCGCGCACTGAACAGGCGCTGGAGTCGGCCCGTGAGGCCGAAAGCAAAGGCCTGCTGCCGCGTCAGGAGATTCTGGCCTACCAGCGCGCCCTGCTCGACTCCATCTCCCTGCTGACAGTGCGCCGCCAGGATCTGGAATACGCCCAGGCCGAGTTGGCCGCCCTCATGTCGCTGCCGCCTGGCACACGACTGGTCCTGGCCGAGCAGAAAGAGCCAACCCTGCAGCCGCTGACCATTGATGGCAACCGGCTCGAACAGCTGGCCCTGGAGAACCGTCCCGAGATCATGGAGGAGTGGTATCGCAAGCGGGTCAACGAGAACGACCTGAAGATTGCCAAGGCCCAGCTGTGGCCCAACATCAGCCTCAACTGGGGCTATCAGTACGACTCCAACAAGTACCTGTACAACAATCACTGGTCCGAGACCGGCGTGCAGGTATCCCTCAACCTGCTGCGCCTGATGCAACTGCCAGCCCTGCTCGATGCCGAGGGCACTCAGGGCGGTACCGACGATACCCGCCGCGTGGCGCTGTCCATGGCCATCCTGACCCAAGTGCGGGTCGGCGCTCTGCGTTACCAACTGGCCCTGCAGGAGATGGAGTTCACCGAAAAAGGCCTGCACGTCGACCAAGGCCTGCTCGACTATGCACGCGCGGCACGCAGCAGCTCAGTCGGTTCGGAGCTGGAAGTGATTCGCGCCGAAGGCCGCTACCTGCTGTCGCGCTACCAGCGTGAGGCCGCCTACTCCAGCGCCCAGGCGGCCTGGGGCCGGCTGTACAACTCGATAGGCCTGGACGTGTTGCCGGAATCCATCGAGAAACACGACATTCAGACCCTGGCCCAGGAAATCCAGAGCACGCTGGAGGCCCAACAAGCGCAAAACCTCTTCACCGCGACACAAGGAAGTGCCGATGCCGCGCAGTAAGCGTTACCTGCTCCCCCTGCTCCTGACTCTCAGCCAACCCACCCTTGCCGTCGAGGCCGGCGCCGTCTTCGCCGACCCTTCGGCCATTCGCGTACTGCTCGCCGCCGAGACCGAAACCACACTGTCCAGCCAGATGACCGGCACCCTGGGCGAATTGCACACCAGCCTCGGGCAGCGCGTGAACAAAGGCGCCGTACTGGCGCAGTTTGATTGCCGTGAAGGCCAGGCCAGGGCCAAGGCAGCCAATGCCGAACTGGCCATGGCCAAGCAGAACCTGCAGGCCAAGCAGCACTTACGTAACCTGGAGGCCGTCGGTGACCTGGAAGTGGCCATGGCTGCCACCGAGGTTGAAAAAGCCGATGCAGCCCGCAGCCTGGCCCAGACTCAGAGCAGCTACTGCAAGGTCAACGCCCCCTTCGCCGGACGCATCGCCAAAGTGCATGTGCGCTCCCATCAGACCGTCAATGCCGGCACCCCGCTATTCGACCTGGTCAGCGACGGTGCGCTCAAGGTGCGCATGAATGTGCCGTCACGCATGCTCAGTGGCCTGAAAAGCGGCACACCGGTGCAAATCAGCATCGCCGAGACCGGCAAGACCTACGCCGCCAAAGTCAGCGCAATCAACTCGCGGGTCGACGCCGTGGCCCAGACCATCGAACTGGAGGCGACCCTCGACGCCGCGCACCCCGAGCTGGTGGCCGGCATGAGTGGTGTGGCGCAATTCGCGGACACCCCATGAGCGAGCGCCTGCCGCACCCGCAGCTGCTGCTCAGCCTGGCCAGCCTGCGCGACCGTGCTCTGGGCTGCGACACGCTCAACGCGCTGGCCTTCAGCATGGCCAACGACCTGCATCCGCTACTGCACTTTCACCAGGCCATGGTGCTGGCCCAGCATGGCGATAGCCTGGAACTGCTGTGCATCTCCGGCCTGGCCCGGCCCACCGAGGACTCGCCCTACCTGATCTGGCTGCGCAGCGCCGGGCGCTGGCTGAGCACGCAAATCAGCGCAACACAGCCGCTGTGGCTGGCACGCGACTCAGTCGAACCACCGGCCGATGTCGCCGAAGGCTGGCAGGAATGGTGGCCGAGCGGCGTCTGGTGCGTACCGCTACATGACCGCATGGGCAAGCGCCTCGGCCTGCTGATCTTCCTGCTCGACGCCGAGCCCCAGGCACCGTTGCCGGAGCTGCTCGGTGGCCTGTTCCGCACCTGGGAACACTGCTGGGCCACCCTGACGCAGAAGCGCCAGCTACTCGGCTGGCGCCCAACCCGCCGGCAACTGTTGATCGTGCTCGGCCTGGCTGCCCTGCTGTTACTGGTGCCGGTACGCCAGAGCGTGCTGGCGCCGGCCGAAGTGGTCTCACGCCAGGCGCAGATCGTCAGCTCGCCCATCGACGGCGTGGTCGCCGAGATCCATGTGCGCCCCAACCAGGAAGTACAGGCCGGCACCCTGCTGCTGTCGCTGGATGAAACCACCCTGCGCAACCGTGCCGAAGTGCTGGGCAAGGAAGTGGCGGTGGCCGACGCCGAACTGATTGCGGCCAGCCAGCGCGCCTTCGACAACCCGCAGAGCAAGGCCGAATTGACTCTGCTCAACGGTCGCGCACAACAACGCCGGGCCGAGCTGGCGGCGGTCGAGGCGCAATTGGAGCGCACCCAGGTGCATGCCCCACGCAGCGGCGTGGCGGTGTACAGCGACCCCAACGACTGGCTGGGCAAGCCGGTATCGACTGGCGAACGCATCATGCAGCTGGCCGACCCCAGCCAGCCGGCCATGCGTATCCAACTGCCGGTAGCCGACGCCATTGCCCTGGAGCCCGGTGCCGAAGTCACTCTGTTTCTCACCGCCTACCCACTGTCGCCGCTGCAGGGCGAAGTGCTGGAAACCAGCTACCAGGCCCGCCCCGGCGAAGACGGCGTGGCCTCCTACCGCCTGCTGGCGAGCATCGAGGGCCAACCCGAGCACGCCCGCCTGGGCCTGCATGGCACCGCCAAACTCTATGGCGAACGGGTACTGCTCGGTTATTACCTGCTGCGCCGCCCCCTGGCAGCTCTGCGTGCCTGGAGTGGCTGGTAATGCTGGAACCCGCCGACCTGCCAACCCCGCCGCTGCGCGAAGACCTGCGGTTGAGCGAAGCCCTCCCGGGCAACGATGGCGAGCCCTGCTGGATGATCCACGACACCGTGGTCAACCGTTTCTACCGCATCGGCTGGCTGGAATTCGAATGCCTGCTGCGCTGGGAGCGCACACCCCGGCAAATCTGCGAGCAGATCAGCGAGCAGACCCCGCTCAAGCCCGAGGTCGAACAGGTGTTGGGGCTGCGCCGCTTCCTCGAACAGCACCAGCTGCTGCGCCCGGACGCCGCAGCCTTGAAACGCCTGCGCGAGCAGAGTGAAGGCAACCAGTGGCTGACCTGGAAATGGTGGCTGCACCACTACCTGTTTTTCCGCATCCCCCTGCTGCGCCCGCAAACCCGCCTGCAACAACTGGCCAGCAGCCTGGACTGGCTGTTCCGCCCTATTACCGCCTGGTTGGTATTCCTCCTCGGCCTGCTCGGCGTGATCATGGTGCTGCAACAGTGGGACAGCTTTACCCACGCCGTGGTCGAATCCTTTTCCGCCGAGGGCCTGGTCAGCTTCGCCCTGGCCCTGTGTCTGGCCAAGACGCTGCACGAGCTGGGCCACGCCCTGGTGGCCACGCGCCTGGGGTTACGGGTGGCGCATATGGGTGTGGCCTTCGTGGTGCTCTGGCCCATGCTCTACACCGACACCGGCGAAAGCTGGAAACTGCGCAGCTCGCGCCAGCGCCTGGCCATCGCCTCGGCCGGCATCCTTGCCGAACTGTCACTGGCCGGCCTGGCCACCCTCGGCTGGGCCCTGAGCGAGCCGGGCATGCTGCGCAACGCCCTGCTCTACCTGGCCACCACCAGCTGGATACTGTCGCTGGCGTTGAATGCCAGCCCCTTCATGCGCTTCGACGGCTACTTCATCCTTTCCGACCTGCTCGACTTCCCCAACCTGCACGAGCGTTCCTCGGCCATTGCCCGCACCACCATCCGCCGCAACCTGCTGGGGCTCGATGAGCCCTGGCCGGAGCCCTTTCCAGCTGGCAAGCGGCGATTGCTGACGACGTTCGCCATTGCCACCTGGCTGTATCGCCTGGTGCTGTTTCTCGGCATTGCCGTGGCGGTGTACCTACTGTTCTTCAAGCTGCTCGGCATCTTCCTGTTCATCGTGGAAATCGCCTGGTTCGTGGTGCTGCCGGTGTGGCGCGAGGTGAAGCACTGGTGGGGCGCGCGGGCGCAGATTCCCAGCCGACGCAAACTGCTGTTCTGGCTGGCCCTGGGTCTGCTGCTTTTGTGGCTCGCCATTCCCTGGCGCAGCCAGGTGCACGGCTACGGCGTGGCCCGCAGCGAGCAGCAGCTGCGCCTGTTCACCCCTTACCCGGCCCTGCTGCAACAGGTCCACGAAGCTGGTCCGGTTGATCCTGGTGCGACCCTGGCCGTGCTGGACGAGCCGGACATCGCCGCCCGCCTGCGCCGCAACGAGGCCAGCATCCGCAGCTACCAGGCCCGCCTGCGCGGCCTGCTGGCCGACCCCACGGGCCTGGCCCAGCAGAGCTCGACTCTGCAGCGCCTGGATGTGGAGTTGGGTGAAGTGCATGCCGCCCGCTCGGAAATCGCCCGGCTGACCCTCAAGGCGCCCTTCGCCGGGCAATGGCAGGACGTCAACCCGCAGTGGCAGGCAGGCCAGTGGGTTGGCCCGCGCGAGATGCTCGGCGTACTGATCGACCCCGAGCGCTGGCAGATCGATGCCTACATCGCCCAGGATCAGGTGCATCGCCTGCAGATCGGTGGTCAGGTGCGCTTCTACCCGCAGGGTCAGCTGACAGCCATCGAAGGCAAGGTCGTGACCATCGGCAGTACACGGATCAACCGTCTGAGCCACCCCATGCTCAGTGCGCGGCAGGGCGGCCCTATTGCCACCAGCAATGAAGACGAGGGGTTGGCGCCGAGCGAGGCGCTGTTCCATGTCCTGATCCAGCTCGACAGTCCGCCAACCAGCCTGCGCGAGACCCTGGGTCAGGTGCAGATCGAGGGCAGCCGGCGCAGCCTGCTGGGCGAGGGACTGACCTACAGCCTGGCAGTGCTATTGCGGGAGAGTGGGTTCTAGCGGGCTTCGCTTAACCTGCGCATAGACCCAACCTGTCACGCACAGAGTAGGTTGCGGTTGAGCCGCTCGCGGCGAAGCCCAACATGGCCACACACACCCGAGCCCCGGCTGTTGGGCTTCGCTACGCTCAACCTACGCGGCCCGACCCAATCTACTCAGCCAATGCATCCAGCAGTTGGGCGATGGTCGACTCCAGGTTGGCGACCGGGTCGTCGCCGTGAACATCCAGCAGCAGCAGACGACTGCCACCGTCAGCGATGGCCTTGGCCAGCTCGGCCGAGGGCTGGCGGTCAGCGAGTACCACCGCTACTTCATCGTCCTGCAGGCTGCCGGTCAGCTGGGCCAGCGCCTCGGGCGTCCACTTCTGATCGGCCGGCCGTTCCAGCTCGACGCCATCCAGGTTGAGGCCGCTGATCAGGTAGTCGAAGTGCGGCGACAGACTGGCTACGGTGAGGTTGTCCAGCTCGGCCAGACGCCCTTCGCTGTTGGCGCTGAGTTTGAGCAGACGCTGTTTCAGCTCGTCCAGGTTGGCCTCGATCGTGGTCTTGTCCGCCGGCGCCAGGCGCACCAGGTCGGCCGCCGTCACGTCGGCCATGCGCCCGAGATTGGTGATGCTCAGCCAGGGCTGCGCAGCCAGCGCATCGCCGGCGCCCGGCTCCAGAGCGATGCCCGGCAGCGCGCCGTCCACCGGACGCGCTCCATCGACCTCGACGATACGGATATTGCTGCGCCGCGCCATCGGGTACAGCGGGTCGTCCGGCCACAGCGAGCGCAGGGCAATGACGCCATCCGCCTGGCTGGCCAATTTCTCCAGCGCCTTGGCGCCACGGCCACTGAAGTAGGAGGTCTGCCGGCTGGCCGGCAGTTTGGCCGGCGCGGCGCGCTGCAATTGCACGTCAGTGCCGTCGAGCAGACTGGCACCCAGGCCGTAGGTGATCGGCAGGCTGGCGAGAATCCGTACCGGCTGCTGCTCGGCGTGCAGCGGCGCGGCGAGCAGCAGACTGGCCGCCAGGACAAGAGGCAGTTTCATCCCAGGTTTCCTTTCAGGCTCGGCACTATGCCACGGGCGATGGCCGCGCAGGCGAAGACGATGCCGGCGATGATGATGATGGCGGCGCCGGACGGCACCGGCAGTTCCAGGGCGATGGGCACAAAGATGCCCGCCAGCGTGCTGAGCGTGGCGATCAGCACCGACAGCCAGAAGAAGCCTCTCAGCGACTGGCTGAGCAGGCGTGCCGCCGCCGCCGGAATCACCAGCAGCGCACCGACCAGGATGGCGCCGATGACCTTGACCGCGGCCACGGTGACCAACGACACCAGCATCACGAACAGGTAGTCCAGCGCCTTGACCGCCACGCCGCGCACACTGGCCAGCTGCGGGTTGAAGCTGGCCAGCATGATGCGGTTGTACAGCGGCAGCGCCAGGCTCAGTACCAGCAGGGAAACCAGCGCCAACACGGCGAGATCCTGGGCGTTGACCGTCAGTACCGAGCCGAACAGTACGTTTTCCAGAATGTGGATGTTGATCTTGCCGGCGAGGATCAGCAGCAGGCTGCCGCCGAGCGCCAGCGACACCGAGAGAAACACACCGATCAATGTGTCCGGCGCCAGGCCGGTACGGTTGCGCAGGTAGTTGAGCAGGATGCCGAACAGCAGGCAGTAGCCGAACAGGCTGCCGTAGGGGCCGGTATAGGGCTCGCCGAGCAGGATGCCGATGGCCACGCCGGTCAGCGCGGCATGGCCGACCGCCTCGGAGAAGAAGGCGAAGCGCTTGACCACTACCAGGGTGCCCAGGCCACCCAGCACCGGGCCGATCAGCAGGCCGGCGAGCAGCGCATTGACCACGAAACCATAGGCCAGCGCCTCCGGCAGATAGCCCGCGCTGGCCCAGGCCTGGATGGCCAGGCGCAATTCTTCGAAGCTCATGCGGAAACCTCGCGCTGGCTGCGGGGGTGGCTGGAGAACAGATCGAGCAGACGCTCGGGCGTCAGGGCCTGCGCCGGGTCGGCATCGAAGCGCACGCTGCGGTTGAGCCCGGTGACGCGGTCGGCAAGGCGGCCGACCGCCTGCAGGTCATGTTCGATCCATAGCACCGTGGTGCCGACCTGGCGCCAGTCGCGCAGCAGCTGCTCGAACACCTGCACGCCCGGCTCGTCCAGCGCCGACATCGGCTCGTCGAGCACCAGCAGCTGCGCCTCGGGCACCAGGCCCTGGGCCAGCAGCACGCGCTGACGTTCGCCGCCGGACAACGCGCCCATGCGTCGCTTGCGCTTGTCCAGCATGCCGACGCGCTCCAGGGCCTGCTCGATAGCCGGCGCCTGGCGCCGCGACAGGCCGAGAAAGGCTGGACGACGCTGGCACATGGCGGCCATGAAGTCGTCCACCGTCATCGGCAGGCCACGGTCGAACTCCAGGGCTTGCGGCACGTAGCCGATGGTGCCCGGTGCGTCCGGCCAGTGCAGGCGCAGCTCGCCGCGGTGCGGCATCTGCCCGAGCAGGGTCTTGATCAGCGAACTCTTGCCGCCGCCGTTGGGCCCGACCAGGGCATGCACGCTGCCGGCACGGATCTGGAAGCTGACGTTGTCGAGGATGCGCGTACGGCCGAGGTCCAGCTCAACCCGGTCGAAGTCGATGGCCGGGCCCTGCACGCTTACCGGCGCCGTTTCCAGTGCGGTCATACGCCTTCTTCCTTGATCGCCCGCACCACGGTATCCAGGTTGTGCTGCATCTCCTTCTCGTACTTTTCCTGGGTGTACTCGCCGTAGGAAATGTGCGTCAGGGCGAAGAGCTTGACGCCGGACTCGCGCTGAATGGTGTCAACGTAGCTGGAGGGGTAGTCCATTTCCGAGAAAATCACCTGTACGTCCAGGGTGCGCAGTTCGTCGATGGTCTTCTTCAATTGGCTCGGGCTGGGTTCGATGCCGTGGGCCGGCTCGACCACTGCGGTGACTTCCAGGCCGAACTCGCGCAACAGATAGTCGTAGGCCGAGTGGATGGTGGCGACACGCAGATCCTTGCCCTGGGCATCCTTGAGCTTGGCCAGGGCGTCGGCACGCAGGCCGCGCAGGCGCTTGCCGTAGGCGCGGGCGTTCTTGCTGTAGAACTTGGCGTTGGCCGGGTCGAGCTTGCCCAGCGCGCGGGCGATGTTGTTGATCTGCGAGATCGACGCGCTGATCGACAGGAAGGTGTGCGGGTTGACCACCTTGCCGGCACCGCGGGCGGCCTGTCCGGTGGCGGCCAGCAGCGGCACGCGCTCGTTGGACTCGATGACCGGGATGCCCGGTTTCTCGCTGGCGGCGATCATGCGGTCGGCGAAATCGTCGTGACCGATGCCGTTGAGCACCACCACATCGAGCGTGCCGATACGCTTGATGTCCTCGGCGCGCGGCTCGTAGGCATGCGGGTTGAAGCCGGCGGGAATCAGCGGCACCACCTCGGCCTTGTCACCGACGATGTTGCTCACATAGCTGTAGTAGGGATGCAGGGTGATGCCGATACGCAGGCGCTTGGCCTCATCGGCACTGGCCAGCCCCGGCAGCAGCAAGGCACTGAGCAGCAGGGAAAACGCGCCGAGCAGACGGCGGGAGAACAGAGAACGCATGGGCATGAAGGGAACTTCCAGAATCAGTGACGATGCTCGCGGGTCACCCCGGCGTCGTATTGCACGGCGACCTGCTTCCAGCCGGCCGCGGTCAGGGCTGCAGCCTGCAGATCGGTCGGCGCGGCCGCGTCCGGGCTGCGGTTGAGCCACACATCGAAGCCCTCCTGGGCCGGGAACAGCAGGAAGGAGCCGGCTACGCTGGCGTCACCGCTCAGCCCCAGGTACACGGCCTGGTCGCCCAGTTGCAGCAGCTGCCACTGGTGGGCGCCGCGCTTGCGTGCGCTGGCATCGTCGGTGAACGGCGGCAGAGTTTCTTCGGCGAGCAACTCGGGGCTGGGCAGGGCCTGCTCTTCTTCCTGCAGCAGGCGGATCTCGTCGAGCGCCACGCTGAGGTCGGTATGGATGCCCTGTTCGGCCGCATTGAGATCGCGGCGAGCATCGAGCTGGTGGCTGGCGACACCGTGCTGGTCGACCGTCTCGCTGCGCAACATCACCACCAGGCCGGCGGCCAACAGGATCACCAGGCTGAGCAACAGCACCTGCAGGCTTTCATGGCCGGCACCGGCCGGGCGTACCACCTGGGTGGTCATGGCGCTTCGATTTCCGTGTGGTCGATTTCCACCACGTGGCCAGGGCCGGCGTCGAACAGCACGTAGAACTCGCCCTCCGGACGCTTGAAGCTGAGCCTGGAGTCCTCGCCGAGCTTGCCGGGCACCAGTACCTCTTCCTCGTAGCTGATCACGTCCAGGGTCACGCCGGGCGCGCCGCTGCCGTCGGAGAAGCCGCCGGTGCAGACGATCTCGTCGCTCGCCGCCGGCTCACATTGGCAGATCGGGTTGTGCGCAAGGGCCAGGGGCGAGAACCCGGCGCAGAGCGCCAGCAGGCCGGTGCGGAGAGTACGGGTCATGGTTTGCCTCCTTGTTGTTTCAGCCAGGCGACGGTCGCGGGCGACGCCTCGGCCAGAGGAATGGATGCCTGGTGCACCGAGCCGTCCCAGCCTTCTGCGGTGATCCACAGTTCGGCATCGGGCTTGGTGCGCGGCGGTACGGGAATGCTGGCGCCCATGCGGTAAGGGCTGCCGAAGAACAGCCCGCCAGCGGCGCGCAGGCTGCGCGGCTTGCCAATACGCAGGTAGGTGGCCTTGACCTGCTCGCCACAGCCCTTACACAGCGCGGCGTTAAAGGCCTTCATGTAACCGGCCGGGCCTTCCAGCTGTGGCGCCATATTGCGGAATTCGGCCAGGCGCAGGCTCCAGGGGCCGACCTGAACCTCGCCGATCTCGCGTTCACCCAGTCCGCTGTCACCGCGGAACAGCGCCACGTCGTGGAAGTACTTGGGCATGAAGCCCAGCGGAATCAGGATCAGCACTGCGCTCAGGTGAAAACGCCACTTGTGCCACCAGCGGCTGAGGACAGACGGTGCCGGGGCGGTGGTTGCGGCCTTGCTCATGAACGACTCTCCGAAACGTCAGCAATGGCAATCGGTTGCACCGTGCGCGGACGCTCGGCTCGCTGCGAACGCTTGAGCAGGACTGCCGTGGCCTGGGCGGTACGCTTGGTCCAGATCAGCAGGCCGCTGAGCACCATCATGCTCAGCAGCAGGCCGAAGAAGAACCAGATCAGCTTGACCCACAGCCCGCCGAAGTCGCCGACATGCAGCGGGCGCATGGACTCGGTGACGAACTCCAGCGTGGAGCGATCATCCAGCAGACGCTTGGCGTCGATATCACCGTTGTACGGGTTGACGGTCACCGACTGGAACATCAGCGGGTACCAGCCGCGGCCGGAGACGGTGATATGGCCGTAGGCGTAGATCGGCAGATCGATCGAGCTGGCCTCCAGGCTCGGCACGGCGCCCTGGGCGATGCTCACGGCCTGGTCCAGATCGATACGCGGCACGTCTTTGGCGGTGGCCGCCAGCGGAACTTCCTCACGGGCCACCACCGGCGGCACGCCCTCGGTGGAGATGGAGATGTGGAAGTCGAACAGCAAGGCGCGGATCAGGAACCAGATGCCGGTGATGGAGATGACCGCGATGAACCAGATCGACCAGATGCCGGACAGACGGTGAAAATCGCCCCAGAAGATGCGTGCGCCCTGGTTGAAACGCAGGCGCGGGCGGAAGAACCCCTTCCAGAACTTCTTGTAGACCACCAGCCCGGTAATCAGCGACAGCAGCATCGGAATGCCGGTGAGCGACACCAGGTACCAGCCCCAGCTGAAGCCATTGGTGAACGGTACCAGCCACCAGCCATGCAGCGCACGGGTGAACTGGCGGAAATCGAACTGCGGGCTGATGCCCTGAATCGCCCCGGTGTAGGGGTTGACGTAGAGCGTCGGCGAGCTGCCGTCCGGATAGCTCACCTGAACCGTGAGGGCGAAGTGATCCTCGTCCGGACGATCGATACTATGTACCACCAGCTCCGGTTCCGCGCTGTTGATGGCCGCCAGGATCTGGCCATAGCTGAGCCGCTCGGCCTCATCCGACGGCTTGCTGGCGCGCACATCCGGATTGGCCAGCCAGACGATCTCCTGGCTGACGGTGGCCAGGGTGCCGGTCACGCAGATGATCAACAGAAAGAACCAGATCGGCAGCGCCAGCCAGCTGTGGACGAGGAACCAGAGTTTTGAGCGGGACTTCTTGGACATTAGGACAGGTCTGGGCAATGGAAACTGAACTCCGGAGCACCTCAACGGCCCGGAACAGAGGCTGCGGCACCAATCCTGAACGCCGCTGGGCGGCTATTGTAAAACGAATTACTTGCAAATGACTCGTATTAGTTAATAGAAAAACTTCTGAATCAGCATTTTCGCTGGCCACCAGCGCCCCAAAAACCCTGACGCCCCCCTTATTGCTTAAGCGAAAAGGCAGGGATTCAGTGCCCTGCCTTTCATCGCCCCCTCAATCGAAGGTGATCATGATCTTCGCGTGCTCGTCCGGCTTGGCCAGGGTGTCGAAGGCACCCTTCACGCCCGCCATATCCACCTTGCCGGTGATCAGTGGCGCGCCGTCCAGCTTGCCGTCCGCCAGCGCATGCAGGGTCTGGTGGAACTCTTCGGCGGTGTAACCGAAGGAGAAGTGCACGTTGGCTTCCTTGCCGATCGCCACCACCGGCTCGATTCTGTCGCTTTCCATGCACACGCCTACCACCACCAGGCGCGAGCGCGGTGGTGCACTCTGGATGATCTGCTGGATCAGGCCGGGGACACCGACGCACTCGAACACCACGCAGGGCTTGGGCTGCGGCCCCAGACCGAGCAGCGCCATCGGCCCATTGATGTCGTAGCCTTGCGGCGCGGCCACTTGCAGCCAGGACTGGTAAGGCGACTGCTCGGCCGGGTTGACCACCACGTCGGCACCCATCCTCTCGGCCAGTGCACGACGCTTGGGCGAAAAATCCGACGCCACGATCGGGCCGACGCCCTGCGATTTAAGGATGGCGATTAGCGCCAGACCAATCGGACCGCACCCCACGACTACAGGCACCTCACCGCCGACCAGCTGAGCACGACTGACAGCATGCGCAGCCACGGTCAGCGGCTCGGTCAGAGCGGCGATATCAGCCGGCAGGTCACCCGGCACCGGCATCAGCATCTGCTCGGCCAGCACCATCTGCTCGCCATAGCCACCTGGGTACTGGTTGGAGTAGCCGATGTGGTGGAACTGGTTATCACGGATCACGAACGGCAGCGAGCAGACCTTGGTCCCTACCTTGAGCGCCTTGTCGCTACCCGGCCCATGGTCGAGGACCTCGCCGCAGAACTCGTGGCCAAACACCACATCCTGCTGGGTATCGAACTCGATCGGCAGGTTGCCACGCTTGAAGTTGCTCAGCACCAGCTCGCAGTGATGGAACATATGCAGGTCCGAGCCGCAGATACCGCAGGCCAGGGTCTTGACCAGCACCTCCCCCTGCGCCGGTAGCGGACCGGCAATCGAATCGACCAGCAGCTGACTGTCACGCATGACGACGGCTTTCATGAGGCACCTCTTGTTCTATGGATGGCAAACGCCCTCTCCGGGCGCTAGATGGGTGCCTGGATGGTGGAATGCCCGATAGCCCAATACTTGACTAAAGGCGCCAACGATCTGACATATCAAGCCAGCGCGGCAGCGGCCGGATAAGCCCTAAGTGCTGAAAGGATGACCGCAAACACAAGCTGGCGGCATTGCACCGCCAGCCCTTCAGGCGTTGAGCCGCTCCTAGGGCGACTCCACGCCAAACTCATCCACACGTCCTCGGCCAGGTGGACGGCGGCATTGGCGCCCGGCGAGATCAGATTTCACCCCAGGCATGACCCTGAAACTCGCCGTTGGCCGGCCATCAGCTGCGCAGACGTACGATCTGCCCTTGCTGCGGCGACAGGCGGCCGTGCACCAGGCCTGAGATGATTTCGGCGGCGGCTTCGTAGCCTTCGTTGTGCACCACTTCAACCAATTGATTGCCGCTGGCCTCGATGCGCTGGAAGAACTTCACCATGCCCTCGCCGACGTAACGCGAGACACCGCCCGAGCCCCAGTCGACGTTGCGTTTGCGCATCTGGATCGGGGCGAAGAACATCTTCGGCTCCGGTCCGCTGGCAGCCTTGTATTCGGCCTCTTCGGTGTTCTGCGCCGAGCCGGCCACGCAGCTGTAGGTCAGCTGGTCGGCGAAGTGGGCGTGCACCCGGTCGCGCAGCGTCAGGTCGCTGGAGAAGTCGACGTAGACGGTCGGCACGCTGGCATCGAGCTGTTCCAGATCCTGGTAGGCCAGGGCACTGCTGTAGCAACCCAGCTGCTCGACGAAGGGAATGTTGCCGCGCGAGGTCAGGCCGACGCACTCGATATCGTGTCCTTCCAGGCAGAACAGCGTGCAGTACGCGGTTTTGCTCGATGCGCTGGAGAACACCAGGCGCTTGGCGCCGAAGAACTGGTTGTCGATCAAGAAATCGGCAAGCATGGCCGAGGTCAGGTACAGCGGCTTGAGCAGCGCCTGCAGGTCTTCGTGCTCCGGGCTGTAGTAGGGATCGGCCGAGCACAGCGGGTATTGATTGTAGGGTGTCGGCAATTCGGCACGGTGTTCATCGAGGGCGCGGAAGCCGCGCGGGGTGACGCCGGCCTTGATCCGGGCGTAGCTGGCGATGGGGTAGTAGCCGTAGTAGCGCGCCCCCACCTCGATGCCCTCCACCGCCGAAGCCACCACATCGGCGAAGCCCCATACCGGCATGTGCCCCCAGTCGGCCTCGCCGGTCGGGTAGAAATCCCAGTAGCGCATCGAATCGCCGAAGGCGGCGTAGGTGATGTTGTTGGTGGTCAGGGAGAAATGGTCAGGCTTGAGGATGACTTCGCCAGGCGCCGAGGTCAGGTCGAAGTCGAGACTGTCGATGCGGCTCTGGTCGAGAGCACCCTTGCGTGTAAGCAGGCGGGTAAGCTTGACGGATTGGGGCATTTGCGAGTCCTCTGGCAGTGGCGAACAAATAAGAAACGACAGAGTAGAGGGCAATGGATAAGAAGGGGTTCGGAAACACCAAGGCAACGCCCGAAGAGGCGTCAAAGCCCAGAAGCAAGCCGCTAAAGCGCCCCCGCCAGGCCCGCGCGGTATTCACCGTGGAGGCCATCTACCAGGCCTTTGTTCGGATTTGGCAACGCGACGGCTGGGCCGCCGTTACCACCCGTGCGGTGGCGCTGGAGGCCGGCTTCGCCGTGGGCACGCTGTATGAATATTTCCCCAGCAAGCAGGCGCTGTTTTCCGGTTATGTGCGCCACTGCATCGAGCAGCTGCTGCAGCACATCGACGAACAGGTGATCGCACCTGAGCTGGACTGGCGTTCGCGGGTTTCACGTCTGCTGTGGCTGAGTTGCGGGCCGCAGGAATCGATCTACCAGCTGTTCACCTTCGAAGTGGCCCAGCTGGAAATCCAAGTGGCCGATCAACGCCAGCACTTGCGCGCCTACCAGGAACTATTGAGTAAATGGCAGCAGGTGTTCGCGCGCTGCCACGACCTACCTCAGCCCCCCTCCCCGGCCCGCATCGAGGCACTGCTCTTGATGGTCTGGGGTGGCCGCCGCTACGCTGCCCTGGCCCAACTCGACGAGCCGCGCCTGCAGCGCTGGGTGGAAGAAATGGAGCACCTGCTACTGACCGCCATCGAGGGAGACTAGCGCTCGCGCAGCGCCTCGGCACGGGCGCGAATAATGGGCTTGAGCAGGTAGCTCAGGATGCTTTTCTTGCCGGTGATGATATCTACCGAGGCAACCATCCCGGGAATGATCAACAGTGGATGTTCATCGGTCCCCAAATGGCTTTTCTCGGTGCGCAGCTGGATCAGGTAGAAGCTGTTGCCTTCTTCGTCGGTGATGGTATCGGCACCGATTTGCTCCAGCTCACCTTGCAAGCCGCCGTATACGGTGTAGTCGTACGCCGTGAACTTGATAACCGCTTTCTGCCCAGGATGCAGGAAGGCGATGTCCTGTGGACGAATGCGCGCCTCTACCAACAGCGTGTCGTCCAGCGGCACGATCTCTACCAAGTCACTGCCGGGCTGAATAACGCCACCGATCGTGTTCACCAGCAACTGCTTGACGATACCGCGCACCGGTGAAGTGACCAACGTGCGGTTGACGCGATCCTCCAGCGCTTTACCGGTCGACCGAATCTTGTTCAGTTCGGTGCGAGCCTCATTGAGCTCCGTAAGAGCCTCACTGCGGAAGCGGCCACGCGTTTCATCAATCTTGCGCTCCACTTCCTTAATCGCCGACTCGGCGCGCGGGATGGCCAAGGTCGTGGCCTCCAGCTGGCCCCGGCTTTCTACCTCTGTGCGCTTGAGGCGCAACACCTCCACGCGAGAGATAGCGCCTTCGGCAACCAGAGGTTCGGACATCTGAATCTCTTGGCGCAGTAGATTGAGACTGTTGCGGAACTGTGCCTGCTTCGAGATGAACTCGCGCAGCTCTTGCTGCCGCTGCACCAACTGCTCCTCGAGACCGGCGATTTCATTCTCGAGCTGCTGCTGACGACTGAGAAACAGGGCACGCTCGCTCTCGGCCAGGCCGGGAGCCTTTTCAAGCACTTCATCAGGAGCCACCAACTCGCGCTCCTCGACTTCGGCGCCAAGCCGTTCCACACGCATCAGCAGGGAAAGCCTGTCAGCCTCGGTTTCGCCGACATTGGAGGCGAATCGAGTGTCATCGAGACGCACCAGGGGATCGCCTACCTCGACAACCTGCCCCTCGCGAACGAACAACTCGGCGACGATACCGCCTTCCAGGTTCTGGATTTTCTGCAGTTTTGATGAGGGGATTGCCTTGCCATCACCGCGGGTCACTTCATCGACTTCGGCAAAGTGAGCCCACAAAAGACAGAACGCAACGAAACCGATCAACCCCCAAATCGTCAAGCGAATGACCCGCGGGGCATCCTCGATCAGTGCCTTGTTCACTTCCGGCATAGGCTCATCGCCCTTCCCGGCACGCTTTCCGAAATAAGCGCCTAGCGCGCTTCTCAGGCTACTAACCGACACTGATCTGTCCCTTCTTCAGCGCTTCCATGACGACACCTTTCGGGCCGTCGGCGACGATCTCCCCACGGTCGACGATAATCAGCCGGTCGACCAGCGAAAGCATCGAAGAACGATGGGTAACGAGCAGCAGTGTCTTGTTGCCTATCACAGCGCTCAAACGCTGCTTGAGGCGCTCCTCGCCCGGGTTATCCATAGCGCTGGTCGGCTCGTCCAGCAGCAAAATGGGAGGGTCTAGCAGGAGCGCACGTGCCAGAGCCACGTTTTGCCGCTGTCCGCCGGACAGGTTCTGTCCACGCTCACCCACCTGCAATTCATAGCCTTTGGGGTGGAGCCGAGCGAACTCATGCACACCAGCCAGTTCCGAGGCTTGCAGAACCAGCTCATCCTCGACGTAGCGCGCCCCCGTCACCAGGTTGTCGCGCAGAGTCCCTGAAAACAGCTGGATATCCTGTGGCACATAGCCAATGTTGTGGCGCAGATCGCCTACATCCAGCTGGCGCACGTCAATGCCATCTACCAACAGGCTGCCGGCATCGGCTTGATGCAGGCCTACGATCAACTTTGCCAGGGAGCTCTTGCCCGAACCACTACGACCGATGATGCCGATTTTCTCGCCTGGGCGAACTATCAGATTGATGTTCTTCAGGGCTGCCTGCTGCTGATCCGGATAGTGGAAGTCCAGTTGCCGAAACTCGATTGCCCCCTGTAGCGCCTGGCGCTTGAGCGGACGCTCGTCAGGCTGGCGCTCCTGGGGCAAATCCATCATATAGTTGACCGATCCCATGGTGACTCGAGCTTGCTGGTAGCGCGTCAGCAAACCAGACATCTGGGTCAGCGGGCCAAGAGCCCGACCACTGAGCATGTAACAGGCAATCAGGCCGCCCATGCTCAGATTGCCGTCAATGATCTGATAGACGCCGACCACAATGATGACCACCCCAGCCATCTGCTGCAGCAAAACCGTCGAATTCATCGCCAGGTTAGAAAGCATGCGTACACGCAACTCCAGGCGACTCAGAGTACCGATGGTCTGCTCCCACAGGTACTGACGCTCACTTTCGGCATTATTGACCTTGACCGCATCCAGCCCAGCCAGTGTTTCGATCAGGCTCGATTGACGCTCGGCAGCCAGCGCCATGGTTCGCTCCATGGTTTCAGCCATAGGCCGCTGCAGGCTCCAGGTAATCAGCGCAGCAATAGGGAACGCCAGCAGCGGCACCCAGACAAGATGACCGCCAAGCATGGCAATCACCGCCAGAATCAGCACGGTGAACGGCAAGTCGATGACCGTGGTCATCGTCAACGAGGCGAGGAAGTCGCGCAGCGACTGAAACTCGTGGATGTTCTGCGCAAAGCTGCCAACTCGTGCCGGACGGTGCTTCATGGCCATGCCGGCAATGCGCTCGAACAGGGTCGCCGAGATGATCAGATCGGTCTTCTTACCGGCCAGATCCAGGCACAGGCTGCGCAAGGTTTTCAGTAGCAGATCGAAGAGAAAAGCACCGGTGACACCTACCGCCAGCACCCAGAGTGTCGCTGCGGCCTGGTTAGGCACAACACGGTCGTAGACGTTCATCACGAACAGTGGCGTAACCAGGCCGATCAAGTTGATCAGCAGACTGGCAGCGACAGCATCGATATAAAGCCAACGCGAACGCTTTAAGGTGTCACGGAACCATGATTTCGTCCGCGGAATCAGCTCTCCGTGGCTCAGGTCGAACTTGTGCTGTGGCTGGGCAAAGAACACCTGGCCGCTGTAGTCCTCCTTCAAGGCCTCGAGGCTAACCAACACCTCGCCACCCTCACTCTCGCAAGGCATGACCCGGGCACGTTTTTGCTCATCCCAGCCCAGTAGCAACGCACTGCGGCCACTGCGCAACAGCAGCAGCGCCGGTAAGGCAATCGCCGGAATCTGCTCTAACTCTCGTCGTAACCAGCGCCCCTGCAACCCTGCGCGAGCTGCCGCCCGAGGCAGCAGGTCCGCACTCAATCGCTGCTCGGGCAGGGGCAGGCCGGCGGTCAGCATGGCTCGACTGACAGATTTTTGGTGGAGCAAACAAAGCGACAGCAAGCTGTCCAACAGAGGGTCATCGTAGCGATCTCGAGGATCGCTATGAGGCTGTTGCGGAGTGTTCTCTACTACCACGCGGGGTCACTCTTGCGCTGGAGGGAGGCGGACTCAAAGCACGCAATAGCGGCTAGGAAGCGTTTAACAGCGCCGACCTCCGTTCTCATCCAGAGCGAGAAGGCAGGCATTTAATTCAGACTGGGCAGTGTCGCTCTCGTCTGAACCTCATCCAGAGGTACGGACGCCATCGGCGCAACTACACCCTGACTTTTGAGCAAGGAGCCCATGGTGGCCTTGATCCGATACTGCGTAAACAGTTCGAGCGAGCGAACCTCTTCAAGACGGCGAGACGCAGTGAACAACTCGTTCTCGCTATCCAGCAGGTCGAGCAGCGTACGCTCGCCCAGCGTGAACTGTTTCTGATAGGACTCGCGCACCCGAGTAGTGTAATCAACGTACTGTTGCGCTATCGGCAGTTGCTGTCGCGCATTGTCAAGGGCATTCCAAGCCAGGCCAAGATCCTCGCTCAAAACGCGCAATGCATTATTACGAACATCCATGGCCTGATTGGTAAGGTGCGCCTTGGATTGCAAATCAGCCTTGTTACTACCACCGGCAAACAGGTTGTAGCGCATACGCACCATCGCCTGCCACTCTTTCACATGGCCAGGAACGCCATCAATATTGTTATCCGCACCGTGCGATAGCTCGGCATCGAAGCGCGGGTAGAAAGTAGATTTGGCTGCCTCATACTGCTCTTCAGTAGCCCTCACGTCAGCCTCAGCCGAACGTAGAAAAGGGTTATTAGCCAGCATTTCCATACGTGCCGCTTGCAGATTTGCCGGCATCTGCCCTTCAAGGCCACTGGGCATACTCAGATCGACCGGTTCAACCCCGACAATGCTGAAATAGTTGACGCGTGCATCTGCGAGATTGGTCTGCTCAGTGATCAGGTTATTGCGTGCCTGCGCCAGACGGGCCTCGGCCTGATCAAGATCAGCGGTACGCCCTACACCATGCTCGCTGCGCAGACTGATCTGATCGTAGATTCGCTCGTGGCTGAGCAGGTTTTCCTGCGCCAAACGTACGAGTTCCTGGCGACTGAGCACATTGATGTAGGCCTGCACCACATCCAGAGCGGTACGCTCAGAAGTACCGAGCAGCTCATAGGCACGGGCATTGACTGTGGCGCGCTGTCGGGCCACTTCACTGCTGGTGGCAAAACCATCAAATAGCATTTGCTGCAGGCGCACGCTGGACTCGCCACGCGTCAGCGTTTCATAGCCATGGTCGAAACCGGCACGCACACCCGGACTATCAGTGCCTTCACGACCATAACCCGCAAGAAGGTCGACCTGCGGCAAGTATCCTCCTTCAGCTGCCTTCATCTGTTCATCAACGGACAGACGAGCATTCACACCCGCCTGAATTTCCGGGTGATATTCCAGCGCACTACGAATGGCCTCATCCAGCGTTTGCGCATGAGCAGAGATCGACAGAGTAAAGATGAGCGGCAAGGTGACCAATGGAAAACGCATGGCGAATCAGATCCTTCTTCGTATTGGGCAAGGCTTATAGGCAGCGCGCGTGCAGCCCATGAGCACCCGATTGCAATGCTGATAAAGCCGCCGCATCAAGGAGACGCAGTTCACAAATTAAACTTATCGATATCAAAGTGACATCAGTGGCAGCAATTGTTTATGATCGGTGCCACACGGTCAATAGTTTGGCATATGATCAATTCCAATCAGGAATAAAGCCAAATTAATGGCGCCAAATAATTATCATAAGCTGTCCAGCTGTTACTCAAGCTTTCTTTTTTCATGCACGCGCACGGTACCTAGCGCACAGCATCAGGAGCTTCACGCATGAGCCTCATCGCCGCCATCATCAAGAACATCGTTGGCCAGGTCTTTGCCGTTTCGGCAGATGGATTCAAGCGTCAAGTCTTCGAAGGAGAACAGCTACTTGCGGGCGAACAGCTCATCACCGAGGCCGGCGGAAGCGCCACGCTGCAGCTAGCCACTGGCGAGATAACCCAGGTCGGCGCAAACAGCACTTGGCAGGGCGGCAGCGCAGATAAAGAAACTGCGGATTCGGACACCAACAAAAACACAGACCTCGAACAGGCCCTGGCCGCTGGCTTCGACCCGACCGTCGAACTCGAAGCGACTGCCGCCGGCCCGAGTGCCGGAGGCGGCGCTGGAGGCGCTGCTGGTGGTGGTCATAGCTTCGTGATGTTGGATGAAACAGCACAGCGCTTGGATCCAACCGTTGGCTTCCCGACAGAAGGATTGTTTTTCGCTGCCGCATCAATCGATGAAGAAGTTGCTCTACAACTCCCCGACGGCGAACCACAGCAACAATCTGACAATCCGCCGACTTTGTCGGTCA